>DATADI010000146.1:0-5734 GCA_036258615.1 Thermomonospora sp.
CCGCCGGATGGCGGCCGGTCCGCGGCCCGCCCCGGCCGCCCCCGCGCCGGTCGCGCTCGCCGTGCCCGAGACCCCGGGGCCCGGCACGGGATGACCGGGGGCCCTGGCCGCCCGCGGCGGCTGGCGATCGTCAACTGGCGCGACCCCTGGCATCCGGCCGCGGGCGGCGCCGAGCGCTACGCCTGGGAGCTGGCCCGCCGTCTGGCCGCCGACGGCATGCGCGTCCGGTACGTGACCGCCCGCGCTTCCGGGCAGTCCCGCCGCGACCGCGCCGAGGGCGTCGAGGTGATCCGGCTCGGCGGCACGTTCACCGTGTATCCGCTGGTGCTGCTGTGGATGCTGGTACGACGCCGGAGCTTCGACGCGGTGATCGACTGCCAGAACGGCATCCCGTTCTTCACCCCGTGGGTGCTGCCGCGCCGGGTACGGGTGTTCTGCGTGATCCACCATGTGCACGAGGAGCAGTTCGCGCTGTACTTCCCGGCCTGGCTGGCCTGGGTGGGGCGGCTGCTGGAGGGCCCGGTCGCCCGCTGGACCTACCGGCGGCACGGCTGCGTGGTCGTCTCCCCGTCCACGCGGCGGCTGGTGCGCGAACGGCTCCGCTGGAAGGGCCCCGCGTACCTGGTGCCGAACGGGCTGACGATGCCCGCCGCCCCGGTCGTCCCGGCCGAGGGCCTCGGTGACCCGGCGCTGGTCTGCGTGAGCCGCCTGGTGCCGCACAAACGCGTCGAGCGGCTCGTGGACCTGGCCGAGGCGCTGCGCGTCCGGTTCCCGGGGCTGCGCGTCCACGTGGTGGGGGACGGCCCGTCCGCCGCCCCGCTGGCCCGCCTGGTGGCCCGGCGGGGGCTGGGCGAGGTGATCACCCTGCACGGGTTCGTGGCCGAGGAACGCAAGGCCGCCCTGGTCGCCGGGGCCGACCTGCACCTGAGCACCTCCCGGGGCGAGGGCTGGGGCCTGTCGGTGATCGAGGCGGCCTCGGTGGGCGTCCCGACCGTCGCCTACGACGTGGACGGGCTGCGCGACTCGGTCCGCGACGGCGACACCGGCTGGCTCGTCCGCGACGGCGAGGACCTGGCCGACGTGGTGGAACGCGCGCTCAAGGAACTGGCCGACCCCGGCCGCCGGGCCGAGGTGGCCGCCGCCTGCCGTGGCTGGGCCGCCGAGTTCGACTGGGCCCGCACCGCCGCCCGCATGGCCGATCTCCTGACGGACGGAGAGCCCTCCGGGAGCCGGTACCTTGACGGGCGACCGGACCATGACATTCCGGACCGGTCCGACGGAACCCGGAGCGGCCGACCCTGAGTCCCCCCGGGCGGGACGGACAGCAGGGGAGGCGAGGACGCACGTGGCGCTGGGGCGGACCATCAGGACCGGGGTGGACTCCCTCGCCGTGCGCCTGGCCGACGCCGACCAGGTCAACGGCCACCGGCCCGCCGACACCGGCATCGACGTCCGGCTGCGGGACCGGCTGCGGCTGGTGGCGTGCTGCCTGGCGCTGACCGTGCTGGCCACCTCCACCCGGCCGGGCCGGATCCTGGCCGACACCAAGATCGACATGGCGGTCAACCCGCTGGGATTCCTCGGCCGGTCGCTGCACCTGTGGGACCCCGAGCAGTTCGGCCAGCTGCAGAACCAGGCGATCGGCTACCTGTTCCCGATGGGCCCGTTCTTCGCCGCCGGGGACCTGGTCGGGCTGCCCGCCTGGATCACCCAGCGGCTCTGGCTGGCGCTGCTGCTGTGCCTGGCGTTCCTGGGCACCGAGCGGCTGGCCCGCCGGCTGGGGATCGGCGGCCCGGTGACCCGGCTGGTCGCGGGCATGATCTACGCGCTGGCCCCCGGGGGGCTGGCGACGCTGGGGCAGATCTCCTCGGAGTACCTGCCGATGGCGATGCTGCCGTGGATCCTGCTGCCGCTGGTCACCGCCGCGCGGGGCGGGAGCGTCCCGCGCGCGGCGGCCCGGTCGGGGGTCGCGGTGGCGTGCTGCTCGGGCATCAACGCCGCCGCGACCGTGGCGGTGCTGGTCGTCCCGTTCCTGTACCTGGTGACCCGGCCGCGCGGCACGCCCCGGGTACGGCTGACGGCCTGGTGGTCGGCCGCCGTGGGGCTGGCGACGGCGTGGTGGCTGGTGCCGCTGCTGCTGACCGGCACGTACGGGTTCTCCTGGCTGACCTACACCGAGAAGGCCGACACCACCACCGGGCCGACCGGGCTGGTCAACGTGCTGCGCGGCGCGGAACGCTGGGTCAACTACCTGATGATCGACGGGCAGGTCTGGTGGCCCGTCGGGCACGCGCTGTCCCTGGACCCGGTGCCCGTGCTGTGCACCGGGGTGGTCGCGGCGCTGGGCCTGGCGGGGCTGCTGCGGGCCCGGCTGCCCGAGCGGACGTTCCTGGTGCTCGCCCTGCTCACCGGGGTCGTGATCATGTCGGCCGGGCATCTGAGCGCCCTGGAGGGGCCGCTGGCCGGGCCGCTGCGGGACCTGCTGGACGGGCCGCTGGCGCCGCTGCGCAACGTGCACAAGTTCGACGCGGTGGTGCGGCTCCCGCTGGCCCTGGGCGCCGCCCACCTGCTGGCCTCGCTCCCGCGCGCCCGGCCCCGGCTGCGCGTCATGGCGGTGGCCTGCGCGGCGCTGGCGGGGATCGCGGCGACCGCGCTGGGCAACGGCCTGTCCGGGCCCGGCGACTTCCCCCAGGTCCCCCGGTACTGGCGGGACGCGGCGAACTGGCTGAACGGCCGGGCCGGGGAGCAGGCGGTGCTCGCCCTGCCCGGGGCCCCGTTCGGCCAGTACCTGTGGGGCCGTCCGATGGACGACATCATGCAGCCGCTGCTGTCGGCGCGCTGGGGCGTCCGCCAGCTCGTCCCGGCGGGCTCCCCGGGCTACACCCGGGCCCTGGACGCCATCGACCAGCGGGTGACGGCGGGCCGGGGCTCGCCGGGCCTGTCGCAGTTCCTCGGCCGGATGGGCATCCGGTACGTGCTCGTCCGCAACGACCTGCAGCGCGAGGGACTGCGCGGCGGCTGGCCCGCCCGGCTGCACCAGGCCCTCGACGGCTCGCCCGGCCTGCGCCGGGTGGCCCAGTTCGGCGACGCGGTCGGCAACCCGCCGTCCGACGCGATCGGCGCGGTCGACCAGCGGTACCCCGCGCTGGAGGTCTACGAGGTCGAGGACGCCGACGACGTGGTCAGCCTGTACGACGCGAACGGCGTCCTGCGGGTCCACGGGTCGCCCGACGCCCTGCTGACCCTCGCCGACAACGGGGCGCTGCGCGGCAGGCCGGTGCTGCTCAACGACGACGCCCCCGAACGCGGCGGCACGCCCGTCGTGTCGGACTCCCTGCGGCTCACCCGGCGCAACTTCGGCGAACTGCACCAGACGTCCCCGACGCTGACCGCCGCCGAACGCGCCCAGGCCACCGACATCCTCGACGACGGCTGGGACCGGTACGCCACGACCGCCGTCCACCGGGGCATCAGGTCCGTCACCGCGTCGGCGTCGGCGTCCGACGCCGGGACGATCCCGCAGCAGCACGACCTCGGGCGCGGCCCGTACTCCGCGCTGGACGGCGACCCCGGCACGTTCTGGCAGACCGGCGGCTGGAACGGCCCCGTCGGCACCTGGCTCAGGGTGGACTTCACCGGGCCGCTGGAGCCCGGCGCGGTGACCGCCTCGTTCGTCCAGGACGAGAACCAGCTCGGCCCGCCGCCCGGCCGGGTCACCGTGGAGACCGAGACCGGCCGGATCACCCAGAACGTCCAGGCGGTGTCGGGGCCGCAGACCCTCCGGGTGCCGCCGGGGAGGACGCGCTGGCTCCGGGTGCGCATCGAGGCGCTCACCGAGCCGGTGCCCGTCCCGGTGTTCGCCCGCGCCGGGATCGCGGAGCTGACGGTGGCCGGGGTGAAGGCCGACCGGACGTTCCGCCTGCCGTCCCCGCGCACCGGCGACCGCGCGCCCTCGTACGTGCTGAGCCGTGCCCCGGGGGCCTCCGCCGAGTGCATGAAGGGGTCGGCCAACTGGGTGTGCTCGCCCTCCCTGGAACGGCACGACGAGGAGGGCGGCGGCTTCGACCGGACGTTCACCTCACCCACGCCCGCGCGGGGGACGCTGACCGGCACCGCGACCCTCACCAACATGCAGGTGGTCTCCCAGTTCACCGCGCTGGGCCCCAGGGTGCAGGTCCGGGCCAGTTCCAGCCGCCCGCATCCGGCGGCCCTGCCGCGCTCGGCGTTCGACGGCGACCCCGCCACGGTGTGGATCGCCTCCGGTGACGACACCGAGCCGGTCTACCGCCTGACCTGGGACCGCCCGACCAACCTCGACCGGATCACCGTGGCGCGCCCGCCCACCGCGCGCGGCCCGCTGAAGGTCCAGCTCACCGCCGACGGCGGGCAGGCCAGGGAGGGACTGGTCGACGAACGCGGCGAACTGCGCTTCGCGCCGCTGCGGACCCGTTCGCTGAACCTCACGTTCAGCGCCTCCATCCAGCTCGCGTTGCAGATCACCGACATCACCGTGCCGGGGGTCGGGCCGCTGCCCAACATCTCCGGCGTGCCGCTGAACCTGCGGTGCGGCCTCGGTCCGCAGCTCCGCGTGAACGGCACGCTGGTGCCCACCAAGGTCACCGGGACCCTCGGCGACCTGCTGGAGGGCCGCCCGGTCCGCTACGAGGCCTGCGCGAAGGCCGCCATCACCGCCGGGGAGAACCGGCTGGCCGCCGTCCGCCCCGGCCCGTACCGGATCGAGTCGGCCGTCGTGGACACCGGTTCCCTGGCCGGGCGCGGCGAGGCCGCCCCCGTGACCGTCCGGAGCTGGAGTTCCGAGACCCGGGTGCTGGAGGTCGAGTCCGTCGCCGAGTCGTTCCTGACGGTGAACGAGAACTTCAACTCCGGCTGGCGCGCCCGGGCCAACGGCGTCACCCTCAAGCCGATCCGGCTGGACGGCTGGAAACAGGGCTGGATCGTGCCCGCCGGGACCACCGGCACCGTCACCCTCACCTACGTGCCCGACCGCGCCCACAAGCTCGCGGTGCTCAACGGCGTCAGCATGATGCTCGTGCTCGCCCTGGTGGCCGCCCTGCCGGGCCGCCGCCGTGAGACCGAGCCCCCGGTCCCCGGCGTCCCCGAGGCCCCGGAGCCGTCCGGCGGGCGGGCGGCGACCGTCGCCGGGACGGCGCTGGCGGCGGCCGTGGGGTTCTGGGTGGCCGGGTTCCCGGGCCTGCTGGTCGCGGGGGCCGCCGCCTGGACCTTCGCCTGGGCCCGGACCCGCCGTCACGTCCTGGCGTCCCCGTGGCCGGCGGCGGGCCTCATGGTGGCGGGCGCGGCGTCCTGGGCCCTGGGGGCCCGGCTGCGCACCAGCGGTAACCCCGCCGCCCCCACCGACCTGCTGGGCGACGTGCTGCCCCAGCTCCTCGGCCTGGTCGTGGTGGCCCGGCTGGTGATCGCCCTGTGGCCCCCCGGTACGGAGGCCGCCAAGTCCGGGAAGGCCGCCGGGGACCCGCCACGCCGCGAGGACCTCAGATGGCGTCCCCCAGAGCCCTGACCCGACCGCAGAGGCCCCAGGGCCACCACCAACGTTCTAACGGCCACCCCCCGCGTACCAAGCGACACCACCACGTACTAAGGGGCACCACCGCGTACTAACGGTCACCACCAGGTTCTAACGGTCACCACCAGGTTCTAACGGTCACCGCAGACCATGCCCGGCCCTTCAGGCTGGTGGCCCGGAGCGCCGGCGGAG
>DATADI010000147.1:0-1719 GCA_036258615.1 Thermomonospora sp.
GGCGGTCTGGTAGTCGGTCAGCGCCACGGCTCCCTCGGGCGCCTCCGGCCCGAAGAGCCGCTGCGTCGACGCGCACCGGGCGAGAAAGCGCAATTCTCTGCCGATCCGCCCGCGCAGCCGCGGCGCGACGGCGACCGGCAAGGGCGTGCTGGCGAGCACCGGGGCGAAGATCACCATGGCGGCGCTGGGCACCGCCGCCGCCGTCACCGCGGGCACCGTCGGGGTCACCGCGCTGACCTCCGACGACACGCCCCGGGCCCGCCCCGCGCAGAGCACCCCGGCGGGACAGCGCATCGACTTCGGCGCCTTCTCCCTCACCGCCCCGGCGGGGGCCACCTGGCGCGTGCAGCCGATCCAGCCGTTTCCCAACCGGCCCGCCGACAGCTTCCGGGTGGACGTGCCCGGCCGCTGCACCGGCGACAACTCCAAGATCCCCCGGGAGGAGTTCCGGTACCGGCAGACGACGTACTGCCCGAGCTTCCTGGTGCTCGGGCCGACGCTGGTGGACCCGGAGAACGGGCCCGGCGGGGTCCGTCTCCCCGGGCCGTACCACCCGGCCGGGGACATCACCCACGTCTGCCCGCCCGCCGCCGAGCGGTACAACACCGGCACCTGGGAGGGCAGGCCCAAGGCGCAGCTCGTCGCCTGGGGGAACCGCCGGGCCGAGTACCGGGAGTGGCGGATGCGCTGCACCGACCTCCGGGGCTCCCAGGTCGTGAACACGAACCTGACCTTCACGCAGCGGCTGTGGTTCCTGCCGCAGTCCAGGATCGCCATCGTGGACGAGTGGAACGTGCCGGACCTGCCGCGCATCATCGCCCAGGCCGTCTGGGGGTGACGGCGGCTCAGTCCACCGCCGAGGCGGGCACGGTCCAGGTGTCGCAGGCCCCGACCACCAGGTCGCGGTAGCCCTTCTCGACCCAGCCCGCGTAGTTGCGGCCCGAGCCGTGGTCGCGTTCGTGGGCGGGCTGCCGTTCGTCGCCACGCCCCCGCACGTCGATCATCATGGCGACGTACTGGGCGCGGGTCATGGGCAGCGTGCGCCGCTCGGCCCCGAGGAACACCCCGGCGAAGCACTGGGCCTGCAACTCGATGCGGCGGCTGGCCTCGGCGCGGGCGAGACCGGAGGCGGTGTCCATCCGCTGCTGCCCGTAGGCGAGGATCCCCGCGCGTTCCTGCACGTGGTGGGCGTACTCGTGGGCGAGGACCCGCGCGTACACGGCGTAGTTGGACACCGGCTCGCCGCCCGAGGTCTCCACGATGTGCCGCAGCCCCACGTACATGGTGTTGTTGCCGGGGCAGTAGAACGCGGCGGCCCCGGGACTGGGGAAGCTGCCGCAGGGGCCACGGCCGGGCGCGTTCCAGAACACGCGCTTGGGCGGCTCGAACGTCATGTCCGCCTTGCCGAACTGGCGGCCCCACGACTGGTCCAGGCAGCGGCTCAGCGTCTCCATGAACCGGTGCATCGACCCGTCGTCCCCGGCCCGGATGCGCGGCAGGCGGCAGTTCACCGGGGTCAGCCGCCCGGTCCGGTACAGCGGGCTGCGGGTGGCGGCCTCCTCGCTGACCCGCGGGGCGTCCCCCCCGAAAGCCCGTGGCACGCCGCCGCCGTCCATGAACGCCGCCAGGCCCAGCACGGCGAACACCAGGATCGCGGCGACCACCCCGAGGATCCCGGCGACCGCCCCGCCCAGGCTGCGGCGGGGCCGGGGCCGCCGC
>DATADI010000148.1:0-3019 GCA_036258615.1 Thermomonospora sp.
CCCGGGTACGGCGGCGGGGGCACCAGGGCCGGGGCCGGGGGATACGCGGGCGGGGGCGTGTGGGGTGGCGGCGTGTGGGGCGGCGGCGTGAGGGGTGCGGGGCCGGAGGTGGCCAGGTCGCGCAGCCGCCGGGCCACCTCCTCGGCGGAGGCGGGCCGGTCGGCGGGGTTCTTGGCGAGCAGCCACAGCACCAGGTGGTCCAGCTCGGCGGGGATCTCGGGCCTGCGCCGGGACGGCGGCACCGGTTCGACGGTGAGGTGCTGGCGCATCAGCGCGGGCAGCGTCTCCCCGTCGAACGGCGGGCCGCCGACCAGCATCGCGTACAGGGTGCAGCCGAAGGCGTACAGGTCGGTGCGCGCGTCGGCGGGCCGTCCCTCGTACTGCTCGGGCGCCATGTAGGCGGGGGTCCCCAGCATCCCGCCGGTGCCGGTCAGGTCGCCGGTGGCGTCGGTGGACCGGGAGATCCCGAAGTCGCAGATCTTCACCCCGCCCTCGGCCAGCTCCATGAGGTTGCCGGGCTTGATGTCGCGGTGCACCACTCCCCGCCGGTGCGCGTAGGCCAGCGCCTCGGCCACCGCGGCCCCCGTCTCCAGCACCCGGCCGACCGGCAGGCCACCGGGGTTGGCGGCCAGGATCGCGGTGAAGTCGGTGCCGTCCAGCAGCTCCATCACGAAGAACGGATGGCCCTCGTGCTCGCCGATGTCGTGGACCACGGTGATCCCCGGGTGCTGCAGCTGCGCGGCGTTCTCGGCCTCCCGCCGCAGCCGGGCGATCAGCGTGGCCGAGGCGCCCACCGCCGCCAGCACGATCTTCACCGCGACGCGCCGCCGCAGCTGCATGTCGTCGGCGGCCCACACCTCTCCCATGCCGCCCTGGCCGAGCCGCGTGGTGAGCCGGTATCTGCCGACGAGCACCGCTCCGGATTCCATGCCCCCTACCTCTCCCTAGGCTCCGTCCCCGGCCGCCGGTCCGCGACAGATCACACCACCGGACCGACGGCACCGCAAACAGCCCCCACTGCGCCATTCTCGGCGGACCGCCGGATATCGGCCGGAGCCTCACGCATTATGCCGGTCGGTGATCTCGGTCACCGGCATCTCGGAACGGACACCGGGCACGAGCTAGGTCGTGGGCTTGGCCAGCTCGGTCCAGTAGCGGATGGACGTCCGCTCGTGGGCGATGGCGGCCTCCAGGGCGAGCCTGGGGCCGGGCTGGGCGAGACCACCGGCCTCGCGGAGCAGTTCGTACTGCTTCAGGCGCGCCTGGTGGGCCAGGAGCCGGGTCCGGGCGAGATCCCGTGGACCGGCCCCGAAGAAGATCTTGAGAATGGCCAGATCGCGGAGCTGGGGCATCTCCTGGGCGCCTTCGGCCAGCCAGCCCTCCAGCGCCTGCTCTCCGGCGGGCGTGAGGGTGAACCGGGTCTTGCTGCGTCCGTCGTCGGCGGCCTGGGCCTCGAGGAGCCCGCCCTCGGCGAGCCGCACCGGCTCCTTGTAGATCTGCGAACGCTGGATCGCCCACATGTGGGAGACGGTGGCGCGGATGGTCCGTTCCAGGTCGTAGGCGGTCGCCCCCGGCGACCAGCGGACCAGGCCGAGAACGATGTAGCTGGTCGGTGTCAGGCGCATCGCGGCCGAGTATACCGGCGGGCCTTGGCGGTGCCGATCATCTGTGTCATAGTCCGTGAAGTAGTCCATGATGGACTGCCCCGGAGGTGATCGAGATGAACGTTCTGCCCGTACCGGACCACTTCGCGAGGTTCATCTCGCCACAGGAGTCGGAGGTCTCGGTCGAGGCCCTGCCGGTCGACGGGGCGATACCGGAGTGGCTGACCGGGACGCTGCTGCGCAACGGGCCGGCCTACTACGGGGCCGGGCGCGGGGGAGCGCGGCACCTGTTCGACGGCCTGGCGATGCTGCACAAGTTCGCCTTCACCGACGGCCGGGTGAGCTACGCCAACCGGTTCCTGCGGACCAGGTCGTACCGCGCGCTGCGTGAGGACGGCCGGATCGGCTACCGGGAGTTCGCCTCCGACCCGTGCCGGCGGCTCACCCTGCCGATCGCCTCGCTCTTCGACCCGGGTTACAGCGACAACACCAACGTCAACGTGATCCGGCTCGGCGCCCGGCTCGTCGCGCTCACCGAGACGCCCCTGCCGATCGCCTTCGATCCGGAGACCCTGGAGACCCTGGGGGTGGCCTACGACCCGCCCGGCCGGGGGGTGCGGTCACCGACCGCCCATCCGCACTTCGACGCGGCGGGTTCGATGATCACCCTGCAGGTGCACTTCGGTGTGCGCAGCTCCTACCGGCTCTACCGGCACACCCCCACCGGCTTCCGGCTCCTGGCCAGGATCCCCGTCAGGCAGCCGGCGTACGTGCACAGCTTCGCGCTCACCGAGCGGCACATCGTGCTCGCCGAGGCCCCGTTCCGGATCCGCCCGCTGGAGCTGGCCACCGCCCGGCGGCCGTTCATCGAGAACTACCGGTGGCTGCCGGAGCAGGGCACCACCTTCCTGGTCGTCGACCGGCACACCGGCCGGCTCACGGGCCGGTGGCAGGCCGGGCCGATGTTCTGCTTCCACCACGTCAACGCCTACGACGACCCCTCCGGAGACATCGTCGTCGACCTGTGCGCCTACGAGGATCCCTCGATCATCGACGCCACCTACCTCGACACCCTCCACGAGGGGCGCACACCCATCCCGGCCGGGCGGCTGCGCCGCTACCGCCTGCGGCCCGGCGGGGCCACCCAGGAGGAGACCGTGTCCCCGACCCCGTTCGAATGGCCGCGGGTCAACTACCGGGCGGTCAACTCCCGCCCCTACCGCTACGCGTACGGCGCCGGGACCGTGCACGACGGCGTTCCGGCCCCGGCGATCACCAAGCTCGACCTGTCCGACGGGAGCGCGATCCACTGGCACGACCGCGACCACCACCCCGGTGAGCCCGTGTTCGTCCCCGGCCCCGGCCGGCGCGGAGAGGATGACGGCGTGCTGCTGTCCGTCGTCTTCGACCCCGCC
>DATADI010000149.1:0-1765 GCA_036258615.1 Thermomonospora sp.
CCCGACGAGCGGGCCGCCTGGCGGGACCGCGCCCCCGAGGACGGGCCCCTGGCGGGCCTCACCTTCGCGATCAAGGACAACCTCGACCTCGCCGGGGTGCCGACCACCGTGGCCTGCCCGGACCTGGCCGGGCGGCCCGCCACCCGCACCGCCACGGCCGTGCGGCGGCTGGTGGACGCGGGAGCGGTGCCGGTCGGCAAGACCAACCTGGACCAGTTCGCCACCGGCCTGGTCGGCACCCGCAGCCCCTACGGGGCCTGCCACAGCGTGGCCGACCCGGCGCGGGTGTCCGGGGGCAGCAGCTCCGGCAGCGCCGTGGCGGTCGCGTCCGGGCTGGTGCCGCTGGCGCTGGGCACCGACACCGCCGGGTCCGGGCGGGTGCCCGCGGCGTTCAACGGCATCGTCGGGATCAAGCCCACCCGGGGGCTGGTGTCCGCCCACGGGGTGTTCCCGGCGTGCCGTTCGCTGGACTGCGTCACCACGTTCACCCGCACGGTCACCGAGGGACGGCGCGCCCTGGACGTCCTGGCGGCGCCCGACGACGCCGACCCCTACTCCCGCGCGTTCCCGCCCCGCCCGCCCGTCGGCGTCGCCGAGCGGATGCGGGTGATCGGCGTGCCCGCCGGGCCGCTGGACCTGGCGGACGACCACCGCGCCGCGTGGGAGCAGGCGGTCAAGCACGCCGGGCAGATCGGCCGCCTCGTCCCCGTGGACGTGTCCGCGTTCCTGGAGGCCGCCGGGCTGCTCTACCAGGGGCCCTGGGTGGCCGAACGGTACGCCGCGTTCGGTGACCTGCTCGACGGGCCGGGCGTGGACCCCACCGTCCGTTCCGTGGTGGCCCCCGGAGCGCGGATCAGCGGGGCCGACACGTTCACCGGGCTGCACCGGCTGGCGGGGTTCGCCCGCGCCACCGCGCCGGTGTGGGACGCGATCGACGCGCTGCTGCTGCCGGTGACCCCCGGCCATCCGACGCTCGCGGAGGTCGCGGCCGACCCCGTCGGCGTGAACGCCCGGCTCGGCGCGTACACCAACTTCGTCAACCTGCTGGACCTGTGCGCGGTGGCCGTGCCCGCCGGGCACCGGCCCGACGGCCTGCCGTTCGGGGTGCAGCTGATCGCCCCGGCGTTCGCCGACCGGCCGCTGCTGGACCTGGCGGCCCGCTGGTGCGGGGAGCCCGCGCCCGCCGAGCCGGTGTCGCCGGGGTTCGCGGTGGTCGCCGTGGTCGGGGCACATCTGACCGGGCAGCCCCTCAACCCGCAGCTGCTCGCGCTGGGGGCCCGGCTGCACCGCCGGGCGCACACGGCGGGCGGCTACCGGCTCTACCGGCTGCCCGGCCCCGGACCCGCCCGGCCCGGCCTGGTGCGGACCGGCGACGGCCCCGCCGACGGGTTCCCCGTGGAGGTGTGGCGGCTCACCCACCAGGCCCTCGGGGCGCTGCTGGAGGCGATCCCGGCCCCGCTGGCCCTGGGCACCGTGGAGCTGGACGACGGGACCGGGGTGCCCGGGTTCCTCGCCGAGGAGCACGCCGTCCGGGGCGCGGCCGACATCAGCGCCTCCGGAGGCTGGCGGGCGCACCTCGCCGCACCGCTAGGCTGATCTCGTGGAACAGGACCTGGCGGCACGGCGGATCATCGTCATCGGCACGGGGCTGATCGGCACCTCGATCGCCCTGGCGATGCGGGGCCGCGGCGCCGAGGTCCTGCTGGCCGACCGGGACACCGCGTCCCTGGAGCTGGCCGCCGGGCTGGGCGCGGGCACCCCGCTG
>DATADI010000150.1:0-5994 GCA_036258615.1 Thermomonospora sp.
GGCCCGCGCCGCCCGGCGCGGCCCGTGGCGGGCAGCAGGGTTCACCGGCCGGGACCGGCATGACGTGAAGCGCGCACATGACGCCAGGCCTGCGGGCCTGGCGTCATGTGCTGTCGTGCCCGGCCGCCCTACTGGAACAGACCACCCGAGGTGATGGGTTAGGTGTATGTGGGTGCGTTGACGCTCGACCTGCTGCTCGGCGACGTGCGGTCGCTGAAGCAGAAGCGGTCGGTCGTCCGGCCGATCGTGGCCGAGGTGCGCCGCAGGTTCCCGGCGGTCGCCGTCGCCGAGACCGGATCCAACGACCTGTACCGGCGCGCCGAGATCGGCGTGGCCGTGGTGTCGGCCAGCGCGGGCAACTGCTCGGAGGTCATGGACGCCTGCGAGCGCCTGGTGGCCGGCCGCCCCGAGATCGAGCTGCTGTCGGCGCGCCGGCGGCTGTACGGCGAGGAAGACGAGGACTGACTGACATGGTGGACGCAGCCCGGGCCCGCAGGCTCGCCGACCGGATCCAGGAGATCGTCGCCGAGATGCTGGAGCGCCGGATCAAGGACCCCCGGCTCGGCTTCGTCACGGTGACCGACGCCAAGGTCACCGGCGACCTGCGGGACGCCACGGTCTACTACACGGTGTACGGCTCGGAGGGCGAGCGGGCCGACACGGCCGCGGCGCTGGAGAGCGCCAAGGGGGTCATCCGCTCGGAGGTCGGGCGGCGCACCGGCATCCGGCACACCCCCACGCTGACCTTCGAGTTCGACGCGGTGCTCGACAACGCCCGGCAGATCGACGACCTGCTGGCGCGGGCCCGCGCGCACGACGAGCAGGTGGCCAGGGCCGCCGAGAAGGCCAGCCCCGCGGGGGAGGCCAACCCCTATCGCGTCGGTGAGGAGCTTGCCGAAAGCGACGCGGACGGGGAGGGCGACGCGGGACACTCGACACCGTGAACCGGCCGGTTGCGCGGCGCGGCCGAGAGCCGTCGCGCGGCAGGGCGAGCCGGGGGGGAGTGTGAGCGACATGGCGATGCCCGGTCTGGCCGTCGGCGGACGGCCCGAGGGCGGCGCGCCGGACCCGGCCCAGTGGGACCGGGCGGTGAAGCTGGTCGAGACGGCCGAGGAGGTCTGGCTGGCCTGCCACGTGTCCCCGGACGGGGACGCGCTGGGCTCGATGCTGGCGTTCGCGCAGGCGCTGCGGGCGCGCGGCAAGCGCTGCGGCGCCTCGTTCGGCGAGCCGTTCACCGTGCCGGGCAGCCTGCGGTTCCTGCCCGGCCAGGAGCTGCTGGTGGAGCCCGGCCGGGTGCCGGACGCCCCGGAGCTGATGATCACGTTCGACGCGGCGGCGCTGGACCGGCTGGGGTCGCTGGCCCCGGCCGCCCGCCGCGCCGCCGAACTGGTCGTGGTGGACCACCACGCCTCCAACTCCGGGTTCGGCACGGTCCACCTGATCGACCCCTCGGCGGCGGCCACCGCGGTGCTGGCCGAGCAGCTGATCTCCCGGATCGGCGTCCCGCTGACCCGGGACATCGCGCTGGGCCTGTACGCCGGGCTGGCCAGCGACACCGGCTCGTTCAAGTACGGCTCCACCACGCCGGAGGTGCACGGGATGGCCGGGCGGCTGCTGGCCGCCGGGGTCCGCCCGGACGCGGTCGGCCGCGAGCTGTGGGACCGGGCGCCGTTCGGGTACCTGCAGGTGCTCGGCGGGGCGCTCGGCCGGGCCCGGTTCGAGCCGGAGGCCGCCGGGGGCCTCGGCATGGTGTGGACCACCATCAGCCGGGCCGACCGCGCCGCCGGGGACGTCCGGTACGACCAGCTCGAGGGGGTCATCGACCAGCTCCGCCGCACCGACGAGGCCGAGGTCGCGGTGGTCTGCAAGGAGACCGACGACGGCCGCTGGTACGTCTCCACCCGCTCCAAGGGCCGGGTGGACGTCGGGCGGGCCTGTGTCGAGCTGGGCGGCGGGGGGCACCGCCTGGCCGCCGCCTACACCTGCGACTGCGCGCCGCAGACCGCCATCGAACGGCTGCGCGCGCTGCTGTCGGCCGCCCCCCAGCGGAGGGACGCCAAGTGACATCGGGCCTGGTCATCGTGGACAAGCCGGCCGAGTGGACCTCGCACGACGTGGTCGCCAGGATGCGCCGGCTGGCCGGGACCCGCCGGGTCGGCCACGCCGGGACGCTGGACCCGATGGCGACCGGGGTGCTGGTCGTCGGGGTCGGCAGGGCCACCCGGCTGCTGGGGCACCTGGCGCTGACCGAGAAGGTCTACGAGGCGACCGTCCGGCTCGGGCAGTCCACCAACACCGACGACGCCGAGGGCGAGATCACCGCGACCGCCTCGGCCGCCGGGGTCTCCGACGAGGAGCTGGCCGCCGCCGTCAAGGCCCTGACCGGCGAGATCCTCCAGGTCCCGCCGCAGGTCAGCGCGATCAAGGTGAACGGCCGCCGCGCGTACAAGATGGCCCGCCAGGGCGAGGAGGTCGAGCTGAAGGCCCGGCCGGTGACCGTGGCGGAGTTCGCCGTCACCGGGATCCGCCGTGCCGGCGACCTGCTCGACCTGGACGCCACCATCACCTGCTCCTCCGGCACCTACATCCGGGCGCTGGCCCGCGACCTGGGCGCCGCGCTGGGCACCGGCGGGCACCTGACGGCGCTGCGCCGTACCCGGGTGGGCCCGTACGGGCTGGAGCTGGCCCGCACCCTCGACCAGCTCGCCGAGCACTGCGAGGTGCTGCCGATCGGGGACGCGGTGGCGGCGGCCTTCCCGCGCCGCGACGTGGACGCCGACGAGGCCCGCGCGGTCGCCCACGGCGGACGGCTGCGCGCGGCGGGGCTCGGCCCGGGCCCGGTGGGCGTGTTCGCCCCGGACGGCACCCTGCTCGCCCTCGTGGAGGAACGCGGCGGCGTCGCCCGGCCCCTGGCGGTCTTCACCGGCTGACCCGGCTGACCCGGCCGACCCGGCCGACCGGGCGCGGGCGGCCGTAAACCCGCCCCGAGGTCGTGAGCGCCCCGGGCGGCATGGCAGTCTTGTGGGGAGTCCACGGACGGCTGACGGGTCCTACGCAGGGAGAGCATGGTGCGGCGCTGGCACGGCCTCGACGAGGTTCCCGCCGACTGGGGCAGGTCGGTAGTGACCATCGGCGTGTTCGACGGGGTCCATCGCGGCCACCAGAGGATCGTCGGCTCGGCCGCCGAGCTGGCCCGCGAGCGCGGGCTCCGCTCGGTGGTGATCACCTTTGACCCGCATCCGGACGAGGTGGTGCGGCCGGGCACCCACCCGCCGCTGCTGTCGTCGACCCGGCGGCGCGCCGAACTGCTGGCCGAGCTGGGCACCGACGTGGTGATCCTGCTGCCGTTCACGCTGGAGCTGTCCCGGATGGGGCCCGACGAGTTCGTCCAGTCGGTGCTGGTGGACCGGCTGCACGCGGCGCACGTGATCGTCGGCGAGGACTTCCGCTTCGGTCACAAGGCCCGCGGCGACGTGACGCTGCTCAAGGAGCTGGGCGAGAAGTACGACTTCACCGCCGAGGGCGTGCCGCTGGTCGCCAACGGCACGACGATCTCCTCCACCTACATCCGGGGGCGGCTGGCCGCCGGGGACGTCGAGAACGCCGCCGAGGCGCTGGGCCGCCCGCACCGGGTGGAGGGCGTCGTGGTGCGCGGTCACCAGCGGGGCCGGGCGCTGGGCTTCCCCACCGCGAACCTGGAGACCATGGCGCACGTGGCGATCCCCGCCGACGGCGTGTACGCGGGCTACCTGGTGTGCGACTCCGACCGGTACCCCGGGTTCCGCTGGCCCGCGGCGATCTCCATCGGCACCAACCCCACCTTCGAGGGGGAGGGCGAGCGCACGGTGGAGGCCTACGGGTTGGACCGTGACGATCTCGACCTGTACGGAGAGCACATGGCGGTGGACTTCACCGCCCGGATCCGCGACACCCTCAAGTTCGACTCCGTCGAGGCGCTGATCGAGGAGATGCACCGGGACGTGGCCCGGGCCAGGGAGCTGACCGCCTGACCCGCCGTCCACCGGCGTTCCGCATCCGGCCACGGAGCGTTCCCTGCGGTGACGGGCCGGGCGCGCGGGCGTGGTACCGTGAAGAGCCGCCGGGGTGGGCCCGGCCCTGTTCCGCTGCACCCTCATGCGGCGGGACGCATTCCCTACGCACCATGCGGACCTGTGCGCTGACGCTTCGCCCGGGATCTGCGGGTGACGACCAGCAGAAGGAGCCTCGTGTCGCTCGACACCGCCACCAAGAACCAGATCATCGCCGAGTACGCGACCAGTGAGGGTGACACCGGATCGCCGGAGGTCCAGGTCGCGCTGCTGACCCGCCGCATCAACGACCTGACCGAGCACCTGAAGGTCCACAAGCACGACCACCACAGCCGCCGCGGCCTGCTGCTGCTGGTGGGCCGGCGCCGCCGGCTGCTGAAGTACCTGGCCGACAAGGACATCAACCGCTACCGGCAGCTGATCGAGCGACTCGGTCTGCGCCGCTAGCACGGTGAGGGAGTGGCCGCCGGGCCACTCCCTCTCCCATATACGGGTATGAAGCCCGTACAACTCGACACAGCCCGCGAGACCAGTCGGCCAGTGGCGCGGCCGGTCCTCGGTAGTGGCCCCCGGATCACGCATCCGTGGGCTTCGATCGAAGACCGGCGCCGGCGTAACCACAGGGGCTCGCTCGCGGGAGACACGCAACGTGAGGAGCATCCCGTGGAACCTGTGCGCATCGACGGAGCACAGAGCGCCGAGGCCGTCATCGACAACGGCGAGTTCGGCACCCGTACCGTCCGCTTCGAGACGGGCCGGCTGGCCCGCCAGGCGGCCGGGTCGGCCGTCGTCTACCTCGACGACGAGACCATGGTCCTGTCGGCGACGACGGCGTCCAAGAAGCCCAAGGAGACCCTGGACTTCTTCCCGCTGACGGTGGACGTCGAGGAGCGGATGTACGCCGCGGGCCGGATCCCCGGCTCGTTCTTCCGCCGGGAGGGCCGGCCCTCCGAGGACGCCATCCTGACCTGCCGGCTGATCGACCGGCCGCTGCGCCCGTCCTTCGCCAAGGGCCTGCGCAACGAGATCCAGATCGTGGAGACGGTGCTGGCGCTGCACCCCGACCACCTGTACGACGTGGTCGCGATCAACGCCGCGTCGATGTCCACCCAGCTGTCGGGCATCCCGTTCTCGGGCCCGATCGGCGGGGTGCGCGTCGCCCTGATCGACGGCACCTGGGTGGGCTTCCCGACCCACACCGAGCTGGAGCGCGCCACCTTCGACATGGTGGTCGCGGGCCGCACGCTGGAGGACGGCGACGTCGCGATCATGATGGTGGAGGCCGAGTCCACCCGGGACACGCTGCGGCTGGTCGCCGAGGGCGCCGCCGCCCCCACCGAGGAGAGCGTCGCCGAGGGCCTGGAGGCGGCCAAGCCGTTCATCCGGGTGCTGTGCGAGGCGCAGCGCGAGCTGGCGCAGGCCGCCGGCAAGGAGACCGCCGAGTTCCCGGTCTTCCTGGACTACACCGACGACGTGTACGACGCGGTCTCCGCGGCGGTCTCGCAGGAGCTGGCCCAGGCGCTGACCATCGTCGGCAAGCAGGAGCGCGAGAACCGGCTCGACGAGCTGAAGGCCGTCACGGTCGAGAAGCTGCTGCCCGACTTCGAGGGCCGCGACAAGGAGCTGTCGGCGGCGTTCCGGGCGCTCACCAAGAAGCTGGTCCGCGAGCGGATCATCCGCGACGGCGTGCGCATCGACGGCCGGGGCGTCAAGGACATCCGGCAGCTGTCGGCCGAGGCGCACGTGCTGCCCCGGGTGCACGGCTCGGCGCTGTTCGAGCGGGGCGAGACCCAGATCCTGGGGATCACCACGCTGAACATGCTCCGGATGGAGCAGATGATCGACACGCTCAACCCCGAGCGCACCAAGCGCTACATGCACAACTACAACTTCCCGCCGTACTCCACCGGGGAGACCGGCCGGGTCGGCTCGCCCAAGCGCCGCG
>DATADI010000151.1:0-2638 GCA_036258615.1 Thermomonospora sp.
GCCATCGCGGGCCCGGCCTCCGCCGTTCTCACGCCGAGGTCACCGGGACGACGGGCTGCCCCGCACCCAAGGCGCCGCGAGCGGGCCCGCGAGCCGCGCGAGCGCAAGCACACCCGCGAGCGCGAGCTAGCTCGCGAGGAAGGCGAGGAGGTCCTGGCGGGTGATGAGCCCGGTGGGCTTGCCGTCGTCGAGGACGACGGCGGCGCCGGACTTCTCCAGGACACCGACGGCCTTGCTGACCGGGTCCCCGGCGCCGACCATGGGCAGCGGCTCGGCCATGTGGCCCTGCACCGGGTCGGCCGGGCGGGCGTGACCGTGCACCAGCGCGGCGAGCAGGTCGGTCTCCCGGATGGCGCCGACCACCTCGGCGGCCATGACCGGCGGCTCCTCCTTCATGACCGGGAGCTGCGACACGCCGTACTCGCGCATCACCGAGATCGCCGTCTCCACCGTCTCGTGCGGGTGGACGTGCACGAACTCCGGCAGCCCGGAGTTCTTGCGGGCCAGCACCTCGCGGATGCGGGCCTCCTCGGTGGGGGCCGACAGGAAGCCGTAACTGGCCATCCAGTCGTCGTTGAAGATCTTGGACAGGTAGCCCCGGCCGCCGTCCGGCAGCAGCACCACCACGACGTCCTCGGGCCCGGCGCGCTCGGCGACGCGCAGCGCGGCCACCACCGCCATCCCGCAGGAGCCGCCGACCAGCAGCCCCTCCTCCCGGGCGAGCCGGCGGGTCATGGTGAAGGAGTCCTTGTCGGAGACCGCGATGATCTCGTCGCAGACGTCCCGGTCGTAGGTCTGCGGCCAGATGTCCTCGCCGACGCCCTCGACCAGGTACGGGCGGCCGGTGCCGCCGGAGTAGACCGAGCCCTCGGGGTCGGCGCCGATGATCCGCACCCGGCCGCCGGAGACCTCCTTGAGGTAGCGGCCGGTGCCGCTGATGGTGCCGCCGGTGCCGATGCCCGCCACGAAGTGGGTGATGCGGCCCTCGGTCTGCTCCCACAGTTCGGGGCCGGTGGTCTCGTAGTGCGAGCGGGGGTTCTCCGGGTTGGCGTACTGGTCGGGCTTCCACGCCCCCGGGATCTCCCGCGCCAGCCGGTCGGAGACCGAGTAGTAGGAGTCGGGGTGGTCGGGCGCCACGGCGGTCGGGCAGACCACCACCTCGGCGCCGTAGGCCCGCAGCACGTCGATCTTGTCCTGGGCGACCTTGTCCGGGCAGATGAACACGCAGCGGTAGCCGCGTTCCTGCGCGACGATGGCCAGGCCCACCCCGGTGTTGCCGGAGGTCGGCTCGACGATGGTGCCGCCGGGGCGCAGCGCCCCGGAGCGTTCGGCGGCGTCGATCATGCGGACCGCGATGCGGTCCTTCACCGAGCCCCCGGGATTGAAGTACTCGACCTTGGCCAGCACCTGGGGGGCCAGGCCCTCGGTCACCTTGCGCAGCCGAACGAGCGGGGTGTCGCCCATCAGCTCGGTCAGCGAGTCATGAACACGCACGATCGACGTCCTTGTCGGGATCCGGCCGCAACGGAGTGTTGCGCCCGCGTTTCGACCGCGTGTACCGCGCCGTCGCGGCGCGCGCGGTCGGATAGATTTCACTACCTGACGGTAGCCGACAACAGCTGGCAGGGGGATCTACATCCCAGAGGGGTCGCGCCGCGTGCACGGCACGGGCGGGCGGGAAACGGGGCTGGTGGACGATGCTGAGAGCGCGGACGGCGCGGCGGATCGCGACGGCGGCGGCCTACGGGGGCGGGGGCATCACCGCCCTGGGCGGCCTGACGTTCGGGTTGATCGTGGTGGAGGCCAGGCTGGCCCGCCGGATCATCCAGGCCACCCCCAACGGCGACCCGCCGGTGGCCGACGGGCTGTACGGGGTGGGGCTGCCCGGCGAGCCGATCTCGTTCGCGGTCCTGGGTGACTCCACCGCGGCCGGGCTCGGCGTCCACGAGCCGGACGAGACCCCGGCGGCGCTGCTGGCCACCGGGCTGTCGGCGATCGCGGGACGGCCGGTGCGGCTGACCAACGTGGCACGTTCCGGGTCCCGCAGCGAGGCGCTGGACGGGCAGGTCACGCAGGCGCTGGCGGCACGGCCCGACATCGCGGTCATCATGATCGGCGCCAACGACGTCACCGCCCGGATCTCCCCCGCCGAGTCGGTGCGGCACCTGGACGGGGCGGTGCGGCGGCTGCGGGACGCCGGCTGCGAGGTGGTGGTCGGCACCTGCCCGGACCTGGGCTCGGTCAAGCCGCTGATGCAGCCGCTGCGCTGGATCGCCCAGCGCGCCAGCCGCCAGCTGGCCGCCGCGCAGACCATCGCGGCGGTGGAGCGGGGCGCCCGGTCGGTGTCGCTGGGCGACCTGCTGGGACGGGAGTTCGCCGCCGATCCGCGCGAGATGTTCAGCAGCGATCGTTACCATCCGTCTGCGCGAGGTTACGCCGCGGCGGCGATGGCGCTGCTACCGTCGATGGCGGCGGCGCTGGGCCTGGAGCCCGAACCGGAGCCGGTGCCCGGGCGCGGCGTGGGCGTCCTGCCGGTGTACCTCGCGGCGGCGGAGGCCGCCGAGGAGGCCGGCACGGAGGTGGCCGGCACCCGGGTCGCCGGCCGCGAGCGCGGGCCCCGGGGCCGCTGGGCCACCCT
>DATADI010000152.1:0-3676 GCA_036258615.1 Thermomonospora sp.
GCCTGCGCGCCGTCGCTGACGCCGAGGCCGAGGCCGACCGGCAGCGGCGCGGCGCCCTCGGGACGCCGGGCGATCACCGCGCGGGTGCGCTCGACCAGCGCCGGGGCCCCGGTGTCGACGGCGCTGCGGGCCCCGGTCACGCCCATCAGCGAGGCCGCGTACACGAACCCGCGGCACACCTGGGTGATCGCGGCGATCCGCTCGTCGGTGGAGCTGAGCGCCACCAGGAACACCCGGTCGAGGTCGTGCGCGTCGGAGGCGGCCAGCCAGGGCCCGGCCTCCTCGGGGGTGAGGTCGGGCGTGATGAGCCCGGCGCCGCCCGCCGACGCCAGGTCGCGGGCGAACCGGTCCACCCCGTAGCGGTCGACGGGGTTCCAGTACGTCATGACGAGGGTGGGCACGCCGGTGGCGGCCACCGCCTCCACGGTGCGGAACACGTCGGCGACGCGGACGCCGCCGGTGAGGGCCTGGTGCACGGCGTCCTGGATGGTGGGGCCGTCCATCATCGGGTCGCTGTAGGGCAGCCCGATCTCGATGACGTCGCAGCCGGCTTCCACCATGGCGGTGGCGGCCCGGGCCGCCCCGTCGACGGAGGGGAACCCGGCGGGCAGGTAGCCGACGAGGGCCGCCCGGTTCTCGGCCCGGGCCTTCTCGAACGCGATGGCCGTGGTCACCGGCCCGCCTCCTCGCCGTTCTCGCCGTCCTCGCCGTCCATGAAGCCGAACCACTCGGCGGCGGTGTGCATGTCCTTGTCGCCGCGCCCGGACAGGCAGACCAGCACGACCGCGTCCGGGCCCAGCTCGCGGCCGACCTTCAGCGCCCCGGCCAGGGCGTGCGCGGACTCGATCGCCGGAATGATGCCCTCGGTGCGGCACAGCAGCCCGAACGCCTCCATCGCCTCGGCGTCGTCGATCGCCTGGTAGGTGGCGCGGCCGGTGTCGTGCAGCCAGGAGTGCTCGGGCCCGACGCCGGGGTAGTCCAGCCCGGCGGACACCGAGTGGGTCTCCAGGGTCTGGCCGTCGGAGTCCTGGAGCAGGAAGGTCCGCATGCCGTGGATGACGCCGGGCTCGCCGCCGGACAGGGTCGCGGCGTGCCGGCCGGTCTCCAGCCCGTCGCCGCCCGCCTCGAACCCGTACAGGCGGACGCCCTCGTCGGGGATGAACGCGTGGAAGGCGCCCATGGCGTTGGAGCCGCCGCCGACGCAGGCGACGACCGCGTCCGGCAGCCGGCCGGCGAGGTCGAGCACCTGGGCGCGGGCCTCGACGCCGATGACGCGCTGCAGGTCGCGCACCATCATCGGGAACGGGTGCGGGCCCATGGTGGAGCCGACGCAGTAGTGGGTGTGGTCGACGGTGGCGACCCAGTCGCGGAACGCCTCGTTGCAGGCGTCCTTGAGGGTGCGGCGGCCGGTCCTCACCGGGACCACCTCGGCGCCGAGCATCCGCATCCGGGCGACGTTGAGGGCCTGGCGGCGGGTGTCGACCTCGCCCATGTAGACGGTGCACTCCAGGCCGAGCAGGGCGGCGGCGGTGGCGGTGGCCACGCCGTGCTGCCCGGCGCCGGTCTCGGCGATCACCCGGCGCTTGCCCATCCGGCGGGTCAGCAGCGCCTGGCCCAGCACGTTGTTGATCTTGTGGGAGCCGGTGTGGTTGAGGTCCTCGCGCTTGAGCAGGATCCGGGCGCCCCCGGCGTGCTCGGCGAAGCGGCGGGCCTCGGTCAGCAGGCTGGGCCGCCCGGCGTAGTTCGCCAGCAGCTCGTTCAGCTCGCTCGTGAAGGCCGGGTCCTGCCTGGCGGCCTCGAACTCGCGGGTCAGCTCGTCGAGCGCGGCCATGAGGGCCTCGGGCGCGAACCGGCCGCCGAACGGGCCGAAGTGGCCGGAGGCGTCGGGCAGGCTCGCGGGATCGGTGGCGCCGCGCGCGGCGTCGATGGTCATTGATCGTTCCTGTCAGTACGAAAGGGCTTATCCGTGGGCTCAGCGGGTCGGATAAGCGCGCCATCGTTCACGCAGCGGCTCCATGGGGAAAGCCTACTTCCCCTGGCGCAGCGCCGGGTGCGCCCCCGCCGCCACGAGGTCGGCGACGGCGGTCCGCGGGTCCCGCCCGGTCACCAGGCTCTCGCCCACCAGCACCGCGTCCGCCCCGGACGAGGCGTAGGCCAGCAGGTCGTGGGGGCCGCGGACGCCGGACTCGGCGATCCGGACGATGTCCCGGGGGATCAGCGGGGCCAGCCGGGCGAACACGTTGCGGTCGACCCTGAGGGTCTTCAGGTCGCGGGCGTTGACCCCGATGACCCTGGCGCCCGCGTCCAGCGCGCGGGCGACCTCCTCCTCGGTGTGCACCTCGACCAGCGGCACCAGCCCGATCGACTCGGCCCGCTCGACCAGCGACACCAGCGCGTCCTGCTCCAGCGCCGCCACGATCAGCAGGGCCAGGTCGGCGCCGTGCGCGCGGGCCTCCCACAGCTGGTAGGAGGTGACGATGAAGTCCTTGCGCAGCACCGCGATGTCGACGTTGGCGCGGACCGCGGCCAGGTCCTCCAGGCTGCCGCCGAAGCGCCGCCGCTCGGTCAGGACGCTGATGACCTTGGCGCCGCCGGCCTCGTAGTCGCGGGCGAGCGCGGCGGGGTCGGCGATCGCGGCCAGCGCCCCCTTGGACGGGCTGCTCCGCTTGACCTCGGCGATCACCGACACGCCCTCCGAGCGCAGCGCGCCCAGGGCGTCGCGGGGCGGCGGGGCGGCGGCGGCCTTCTCCTTGAGCGCCTCGAGCGGCACCGCCCGCTGCCGTTCCGCGAGATCGGCTCGAACGCCTTCCAGGATCTCGTCGAGCACGCTCACAGGTGACGCCCCCTAGTCCGCGGTTTGTGCGTTCACCGATCGTAGCCCCCGCGCCGGCGGGCCTCGCCACCCGGCCCTGCCCCGGGATCGTTCAGGGGGCGAGCGCGGCGGCGAACGGCAGGTTCCGCAGCACCCAGAAGACGAGGACGACCGCCACGAGGGCGTAGGCGGGCCCCGGGCGCAGCAGCCGGGAGGCCATCGGCAGCCCCCGCGCCGACCGCAGCGTCCAGCGCGCCCACAGGTACCCGAAGACCGGCAGCAGGACGAACACCAGCGGGTTCAGGCCGAACGCCACGTCGGGACGGCCGTGGGCGAGCGCGTGCAGCAGCCGCAGGGTGCCGCACCCCGGGCAGTACAGGCCGGTCGCCCACAGCAGCGGGCAGGACGGGTAGTGGCCCGGCTCGTTCGGGTCCACGACGCCCGCCAGCGCCACCCCGGCCCCCACGGCGCCGAGCACCAGGACGGGCCCGGCGAGCCTGCGCGCGAGCCCGGGACCCGTGGTGACGTTCGTCATGCCACCAGCCTAGGCAAGGCCGCGCGGCGGGTCAGGGATCGACGGCGTAGCCCACGCCCCGCACGGTGCGGATGGGGCTGGCCTCGCCGAGCTTGGCGCGGAGCTGCGCGATGTGGACGTCCACGGTGCGGTTGCCCGCGCTGGCGCCCGGCTCCCAGGCGGCGGCCAGGAGCTGCTCGCGGGTGAACACCCGGCCGGGCCGTCCCATGAGGAACTCCAGCAGGTCGAACTCGGTGGCGGTCAGCGCGACCGGGCGGTCGCCCGCGCTGACGGCGCGGGCGTGGGGGTCCAGGGTGACGGTGCCGACGCGCAGCACGTGGGCGTCGTCG
>DATADI010000153.1:0-8204 GCA_036258615.1 Thermomonospora sp.
CGCCCGCGCCGAGCGCGGCGGCCGTCCAGGAGAACGCCTCGGTGAGGGTGCCGCGCGGCGCGAGCCGGGCGACCATCGTGAACGAGCAGGCCAGCACGGGGGCCAGGAAGACCCCGCTGAGGAACGCCAGGACGAGCATGACCGGCGGCGCCGGGGCCAGCGTGAGGGGCAGGTAGCCCAGGGCGAGGCCGCCGAGCAGCCGGGGCAGCCGCCGGTGGTCGGAACCGGGCCGCCGCCGCGTCCCGTGGGCCAGGCCGCCGACCAGCGCCCCGCCGGACATGGACGCCAGCAGCAGACCGGACGCCGCCGGACGGCCGTGCTCTTCGGCGTAGGCCACGGCCGCCACGCCGTAGACGCCCAGGGCGATCCCGGCGCAGGCGAGGGTGGCGATCAGGGTCCGCAGGCCCGCCGAACGCAGCGGCCCGGCCCAGTCGGCGGCGCGCGGCTCACCGCGCCATGCCCGCGACGGCGCCGAGGTGGTGACGACGAGCGTCCCGGCGACGCTTAGGACCCCGGTGAGGATGAGCGCGGCCTGGGTCGACCACGCCGCCGCGGCCACGACGAGGAGTGGCCCGGCGGTGTACAACAGCTCCTGCGAGGCGGCGTCCAGCCCGTAGGCGGCGCGTACCTGGGCCGGGCCGGGCAGCACCCTGGGCCACAGCGCCCGCAGCCCCGCCTCCAGCGGCGGGGTGGCGAACCCGGCCAGCAGCACCGCCGCCACCGTCACCGCGACCGGGTCCACGCCCACGAGCGCCAGCAGACCGAAGCCAGCCGCCGCGCCCCAGGCCCCGGCGTTCAGCACCCGGGGCTGGCCGAGGCGGTCCATGGCCCGGCCGAGCGCGGGCTGCCCGGTGGCCTTGGCCAGCCCGTACACCGCGGCGAGGGCGCCGGCCAGCCGGTAGCCGCCGCCCTCCGCACGCGCGTGCAGGACGATCGCCAGCGCGCCCATGCCGTTGGGCAGCCGTCCGAGCAGGGTCCCGCCCAGCAGCCTGGCGGCGTACGGCACCCGCAGGAACGCCGCGTAGGCGCGCACCGGCCCGCCTCCCGTCCTGGTCGACGCCGGTGGGTCACTCCACGGAGAGCGGCAGGTTCGGGACGTTGTCGACGTACGCGGTCACGCCCAGCACCCGGATCTCCTGAGGGATCAGGGGGTTGAACGAGATCCGCCCGCCCGAGGGGCGCTTGGTGATCTTGACCGGCCAGGTCGTGATCCGGGTCGCGCCGGCGGGGACGAACAGGTAGGTGCAGCCCGCCTCCACGAGCAGCGACGTGCAGCCCAGCGTGTCACCGCGCGGCTGGCCGATGAGGACGCCGGTCGCCGGGGAGGCGGCGTAGCCGAACCCGGAGACGACGGTGCTCGCCGCCTTGTTGGTGTAGGTGAGGGTGACGCGGACGGTCTCGCCGACCTCGGCGCTTCCCGGGGTGACACTGAACCTGTAGACGCCCTGCGGGTCCTGGACGGTGGTGGTCTCGTCCTTGCCGGAGACCTCCGCCGGAGCCGGGACGCCGGGCACGCCGGGCACGCCGGGCACGCCGGGGACACCGGGCCAGGCGGAGGCCGATCCCGCGCCCAGACCCAGCGCCACGCACGCCGCACCGGTCACCGCACCAGCCCTGATCAAGGTTCTCTTCACGGGAGGGTCCTTCCACGACGGTGCCGCGCCGCGGCGGCACACCGAACCGCCCCACCATAACCAACCGCGACTGATTCATTACTCTGAGTTGCAGAAGTGGGCCGCCCATCAAGAGGCGTGACTGTGTCACACGCTGTTCCGTACTTTGACTCGGACAATATGAGGCCAGATGCCAAGCGACGGCCGTGACACGTGCGCCCGCTTCGTAGCCCGGGCGGGGGCCCGGAGGCCACAGTGAACCCCGATCGCCCCTCGCCGCCCTGATCGTCGCGGTCTCCGGAGTGCTGGGAATGGGGTGTTCTCCGGAGACCGCGGCCGACGCGGGGCCGGTCCGCTACGCATCCCGCACGGACCGGCCCCGCCGGAACGGATGCCCCTGGCCACCGCCGTCGTCCGACACGACCAGTCCGCAGAAGGATCTTCCGTGCCTTTCGTCGCCCGTACCACCGCAGCGTTGTTCCTCGCGGCGCTCTCGCTGGCCGCCTGCAGCAGCGAGGACACCGGCGCAGCCCCCGACCAGGTCACCACCGGCGGCAGTGCCCCCAGTGCCATGCCGACCCCGTCGGGGCCACCGCGGACCGAACCCACCTCCCCGGACGCCTCCCGGGCCCCCGCGCCGACGCCCGCGCCCCAGACGAGCGTCCTGGACGCGCTCACCGCCTGCATGCGTGACCGCGGAGTCGACATCCCCGGAAAGATCCAGAACTGGACGCCGCCGCCCGGGTACGACGTGGCCAAGGCGCAGGCCGCCTTCCAGGCCTGCATGAAGAAGCTGAGCAGCGGCTCGCCCACCCCCTCAGGATGACCGTCCCCCCGCGCCACAGCCCGGCCCGAGCAGAACGGACCCGATCGCGATGCCCGTCCCCACGACCCGCCAGAGCCGCCCCGCCGACCCGGCGACGGACCGGCCGGTGCTGCCGTTGACCGACGCCCAGGCCGAGGAGCTGGGCCGGGAGCTGGACAAGCTCCGCCAGGAGATCATCGACGACCTCGGCGAGTCCGACGCCCGGTACATCCGGCGCGTCATCGCCGTGCAGCGGGGGCTGGAGGTGACGGGACGGGCGCTGCTGTTCGGCGCGTCGCGCCGGTGGGCCTGGTGGGGCGGGACGGGCTGCCTGGCCGTGGCCAAGATCCTGGAGAACATGGAGATCGGGCACAACGTGATGCACGGCCAGTGGGACTGGATGGGCGACCCCAGGATCCACTCCACCACCTGGGAGTGGGACAACGTCACCCCCTCCGACCAGTGGAAGCACGCCCACAACGTGCTCCACCACACCTACACCAACGTGCTCGGCCACGACCGGGACGTCGGCTACGGCGTGATGCGCATGGACCCCCGCCAGCCGTGGCGGTGGTTCTACCTGCTCCAGCCGTTCTACAACCTCGCCTTCGCCGCGCTGTTCGAGTACGGCAACGCGGTGTACGACTTCTCCGCCGAGGTCGAGCTCGGCACCAAGACCGAGGACGAACTCCGGCGGCAGCTGCGCGACATCGGGCGCAAGATGGGCCGGCAGGCCGTCAAGGACTACGTCGTCTTCCCCGCGCTGGCGGGGCGGAACGCGCCGCGGGTGCTGCTGGCCGACGTCGTCGCCAACATGCTGCGCAACGTCTGGGCCCACCAGATCATCTTCTGCGGTCACTTCCCGGGCGGCGTGGCGATCTTCGAGGAGGAGGTGCTGGACGGCGAGACCCGGGGCCGGTGGTACCTGCGGCAGCTTCTCGGGTCGGTGAACATCGAGGGCGGCCGGCTGCTGCACCTGATGACCGGCAACCTGTCCCACCAGATCGAGCACCACCTGTTCCCCGACCTGCCCAGCAACCGGTACGCCCAGATCGCGCCACGGGTCCGGGAGCTGTGCGCCCGGTACGGCCTGCCGTACCACACCGGCCCCCTGCCCCGGCAGGTCGCCAGGCACTGGAGGAAGGTCGTCCGGCTCGCCTTCCCGGGCGGCCGGTGAACGGCGGGAGGGCGCGCATGCGCCTGACAGGGGCCCACCGGCCGCGCCCGGACGGCCGGGCGCCGCTCGCGGCGGCGGCCCGGTGGCTGACCACGCCGCTGCTGCCCGAGGACTACCTCGGCTGGGTCAACCCGCTGTGGTCGGCGGCCCAGCCGTGCGGCCGGGTGGAGGCGGTGCGCGCGGAGACCAGGGACAGCGCGACGCTCGTCATCCGGCCGGGCCGGGGCTGGGCTCCGCACCGTCCCGGCCAGTGGATCCGGGTCGGCGTCGAGATCGACGGCGCCCGGCACTGGCGCAGTTTCTCGCTGTCCGCACCGCCCCGCCGCGACGGCCGCATCATGATCACCGTGAAGGCGACGCCCGGGGGCCTGGTCTCCCCGCACCTGGTGCGGCGGACGGCGCCGGGCAGCCTGGTGCGTCTCGGCCGGCCGGACGGCGGGTTCGTCCTGCCCCTCCCGCGGCCGCGCCGGGCCCTGTTCGTCACCGCGGGCAGCGGCATCACCCCCGTGATGGCGATGCTCACCGACCTGGCCGCCGCCGGGATGCCCACCGACGCCGTGCTGATCCACAGCGCCCCCACCGCCGAGGACGTCATCTTCGGCGGCGCCCTGCGGGCCATGGCGGCCCGTTTCCCGTCCCTGCGCCTGTACGAGCGTCACACCCGCGAGGACGGTCGCCTCACGGCCGCCGACATCGCGGAACTGTGCCCGGACTGGGCCGACCGCCCGGCCTGGGCGTGCGGGCCGCCCGGACTGCTGGCCGACCTCACCCGGCACTGGGAGGACCACGGCGTCGCCGCGCACCTGCACACCGAGCACTTCCAGGTGCTCCGGCACCCGGGCGGCACCGACGGCGGCGGGCAGGTCCGCTTCACCGTCAGCGGGAAGGTCGCCGAGACCGGCGGCGGCACCACGCTGCTGGAGGCCGGGGAGGCCGCCGGGGTGCTGATGCCCAGCGGCTGCCGCATGGGCATCTGCCGCACCTGCGTCACGCCTCTCGGCGCGGGCACCGTCCGGGACGTCCGTACCGGCGAACTCCACGACGGCCAGGGCCAGCATGTCCAGACCTGCGTGACCACCGCGGTCGGCCCCGTCGACCTGCACCGCTAGCAGGCCGCCGGGCGGGTCAACGGCCCTGGCGGGTGTCCGCGGCGGGTGCGTCGTGCGGCGGCAGGGAGCGGGCGGACGGCGCGGTGCACAAGGCCGCCGCGACCATCGTGACCACCGCGATCACCAGCATCGCCGTCCGGCGGGCGGAGGTCCATCGCGATGGCGGCTGGTTCCCGCGGTGCCCGGCGTCGTCGCGGCGGCCGGTCATGACGTCGCGGTCGTGGTCAGCGCGCGCAGGAGGTGGGGCCAGGCGTTGCGGAGTTCGGCGTTGACCTCCGGCCAGGCGTGCCAGCCGTTGCCGTAGATGTGGGCGGTGACCGGGATGCCCAGCTCGTCGAGGCGGGCGAGGAAGGCCTTGTTCATCCGGCCCACGATGATCTCGGCCAGCTGGGTCAGCCGCCACACGGAGCCGGGCGGGGTGTGCGGGCCGTTGAGCCCGGTGGTGCCGCTGGAGACGTACAGGCCGGTGCCGCGCAGGCCGGGGGCCAGGTGGTAGGGGTCGTGGGCGCGCCAGTTGGCGTCGTCGCGGCCGGGGACGCCGTAGATGCGGAAGGCGTCGGCGCCGGTGCCCAGGAGGTTGATGAAGGTGATGCCGGCGCGCATCCCGTCCATGGTGATGTGGGTCGGGCCGCTGAAGGAGGCGGCGTAGGCGAACATGCCGGGGTGGCGGGCGGCGTAGGCCATGGCGCCCTGCCCTCCGGAGGAGGCGCCGATGACCGCCCGCCGGTCCCCGGCTCCGTAGCGGGCCATGACCTGGGGGAGTTCGTCGGTGTGGAAGGTCTCCCAGCGGGGCGGTCCGCCCTGGCCGTCGTTCCACCAGTCGGTGTAGCTGCCGTTCCTGCCGCCGGTGGGCATCACCACCATCACCCCGTGGGGGGCGGCCAGGTCGGCGATGTCGGTCTTGGTGCTCCAGGCGGTGTAGGTGTCGTTGCCGCCGTGGAAGGCGTACACCACCGGCCAGGTCCGTCCGGCGTTCCGTGACCAGCCCGCCGGCAGCAGCACCCGCACCTTCACCCGCTCCCCGACGGCGGCCGAGTGGAAGGTCAGGTCCACGGTGCGCCCGTCCACCCACGACTCCCACACCAACGGTCCCGGCTCCGCAGCGGCAGGGCGAGGAGCCGCGCCCCCGATCGGGCCCAGTGCCGCAACCGTCATCGCCACGGCCACGACCAGCCGCTTCATGCCGACGCCCTTTCGTGTCGCGAGGGTGCCGGCCGGCGTTCGGCGCGGGCCTGGCCGAGGTGTCGCAGGCCGGCCAGGACCCACGACACACCGTTCACGTTGCATGGGTGGCTGCACAGGAGCATCAGGTTCATCCCCCAACAGGGCCCGGTGAGCAGGCTCAGGTGTGCCACAGTATGTGTCACACAGTGCGCCACTAGGTATGGGGATGAGTGAGTAGCGCCGGTCGGCGGATCGTCATTCGGTGCGTTCCGCCGGCCGGGGGCGGGCGGCGCCGGGCGAGGTCACCATGGGATGACCTGGTCCAGGGAGTCCGGGCCGCGGAAGGTGCCCGTGGGGCCGTCCGGGGGCAGCGTCGCGAGCAGGACGGGCACGGCGGCGCCGTCGGCCGCGGTGCGCTCGCCGCGGGGGAACGGCGCGGCGGCGTTCTGGTCCGTCGGCACCAGACCCGGGCTGGCGGCGTTCACCTTGATGCCGTCGGCGCGCAGGGCGGCGGCGTAGATCAGGGTCAGGGCGTTCAGCGCGGCCTTGGACGAGCCGTACGCGAGGGAGGCACGGGCCGACAGCGGGCTCGCGGGGTCGCTCAGGAGCGTGAGCGACCCGAGCCCGCTGGACATGTTGACGATCCGCGGGTTGGGGGAACGGCGGAGCAGCGGCAGGCAGGCCGAGGTCACCGTGACGACGCCGAGGACGTTGACCTCGTACACCTCGCGGAGGTGCGCGGCGGTGACGTCGGCGGCCCCGAGGCCCCACTCGGTCATGATCCCGGCGTTGTTGACCAGCGCGTCGAGCCGTCCCGCCTCCGCCTCGATCGTCGTGACGGCGGCTTCGACGGATTCCGGGTCGGTCACGTCCAGCCGGACGAACCGGATGTCCGGCCCGCCCTGAGGTGACTTCGCCGACGCACGCGTCAGTTCGGCGACGGCCGTACGGCCGCGTTCGGGGTCGCGGGCGCCGAGGTACACGGTGAGGCCCCGCTGGGCGAGGCGGCGGACGATCTCCCGGCCGATTCCCTTGTTGGCGCCGGTGACCAGCGCCACGTCGTTCGCGTTCATGCCGCCCATCCCAGCCGCTCGCGGGGCCGGAGGGGAAAGACCGATCGGGTACCGCGCCCTACCCTGGAGGTATGCCGGAGCCGGAGGTCCGCGAGCTGCGCTACTTCCGTGCCGTCGCCGAGGAGCTGAACCTCACCCGCGCGGCCGGGCGGCTCGGCATCGCTCAGCCGCCGCTGTCCAGGGCGATGCGCCGGCTGGAACGCCGGTTGGGGGTGGCCCTCTTCGACCGCACCGACCGGCGGCTGACGTTGACCGAGGCCGGCGAGGTTCTCGCCGAGGAGGCGGCCGCCGTCCTGGACGCCCTCGACCGTGCCGTGCGCCGGACGCGGCAGGCGGCCCTTCCCGGTCGCGGCCTCGTGGTCACCGCCAAACCGGGAGTGGCCACGGGCCTGCTGCACACGGTCTGCGAGAGGTTCCGCGCGGAGCCGGACGCGCCGGAGCTCCAGGTCGTCGTGAGCGGGTTCGGCGAGCAGGCCGACATGGTGCGGGACGGGCGCGCGGACGTGGCGATCGCGGCCTGCTTCGACGGCCACGGCCTCGACACCGAACTCCTGGCGACCGAACCGCGCGTCGCCGCGCTCTCCCCGGGCCACCGCCTGGCCGAGCGGGACGTCCTCACCACCGCCGACCTGGTCAGCGAACCGGCTCCGCGCTGGGGTGACCCGACGGTCGTCGACAACGACTACTGGCTGGGCAACCCGGCGCGGCCCACCGGCGGCCCGGTCGTGCGGGACACCGCCCAGCTGCTGGAGGTGGTCGCCCTCGGTCAGGCCGTCGCGCTGGTGCCCTCCTCGCTCGCCGCCAGGAACGTACGGCCGGACGTGACCTACCGACCCGTGCCCGACGCGGCGCCGTACCGGACACTCGCCCTCTGGCAGGCGGGCAGCCGCTCACCCTGGATCGCCCGCTTCGTCCAGACGGCCCTGGAGTGCTCCGCCTGACGACGCGCGAGCCGTTCAGGACGGACGGCCGGGCTGTTCGGTGAGGGTGCGGGCGTGCGCCAGGGATTCGGGGGTGTCGCAGTCGAACCACGGTGGGCGTTCGCCCGCGGGAAGGGTCACCAGCCGGGGTTCCAGGGGGTCGAGGAGGCCGTGCAGGGAGGCGCCCCCGTAGGCGTCGAGGGCGGCGCGGAGGGTCGGGGTGCGCCAGCAGCCGATGAGCCACTGGGGGCGGCCCCGGTCGTCGGCCAGGACGGCGCCGGAGCCGTGCCGGGCGGCGGCGCGGCGGAGTTCGGTCACGTGGGCGGGGCGCAGGAACGGCAGG
>DATADI010000154.1:0-5827 GCA_036258615.1 Thermomonospora sp.
CCCGCGCCGCGCTCGCCCTGCCGAGCGCGGCGACCCTGCTGGCGCTGATGAACTACTGCGCGCCGATGACGACGCTCACGGTGACGTCCGCCGGGCTGGGCGCCGGGACGGGCGCGCAGGTCTGGCTGCTCAGCGGGATCAGCCTGGGGCTGGCGGCGATGCTGCTGGTGGCGGGCAGCCTCGCCGACGGCCACGGGCGCCGCAGGGTGTTCACCGCCGGGGCCGCGCTGCTGGCGGTGTCCAGCGTTGTGAGCGCGGCGGCCCCGAACGCCGTGGTGTTCGTCGCCGGGCGCGTGGCCCAGGGCGTCGGGAGCGCGGCGCTCCTGGCCGCCGGGCTGGGCATCATCGGCCACACCTACCGGACCGGTCCCGAGCGGGCGCGCGCCACCGGGATCTGGGGGGCGATGCTCGGAGCGGGCATCGCGCTGGGCCCCATCGCCTCGTCGTTGCTGGCCGAGGCCGTCCACTGGCGGCTGTGGTACTGGGTCACGGCGGTCGCCGCCGTCCCGCTGGCGGTCTCCGGGCACCGGCTGCTCCCCGAGTCGCGCGCCGAGCGGCGGCGCGCGCTGGACCTGCCGGGGGCGCTGACCATGACGGCCGGGGTCGCGGCGCTGATGACGGCCATCACCCTGGGCCGCGACGGCTGGGACAGCCCGGCGGTCCTGGGCCTGGCCGTGGCGGCCGCCGGGCTGCTGACGGTGTTCTGCGCGGTGGAGTGGCGCCGCCGGGAGCCGATGCTGGACCTGCGGCTGTTCCGCCATGCGGGGTTCGTCGCGTCGGTGCTGGGCGCGCTGTTCACCGGCCTGGCGGTCATCGGCATCATGAGCTACCTGTCCACGGTGCTGGAGCGCACCCTGGGCCTGTCGCCGCTCGGCACGTCCCTGCTCTTCGGGATCTGGTCGGGCCTGGCGTTCCTGGTGGCCCTGCAGTCCGGGCGCCTGGCGCGGGTCCTGTCGCCCCGGCACCAGCTCGCGGTGGGCCTGCTGCTGAGCGCGGCGGGCGAGGCCGGGCTGCTGGGCACGGGGCCGGGCGACCCCTGGTGGCGGCTGGTGCCGGGCCTGATGGTGGCGGGCGTCGGCAGCGGCCTGGCCAACGCGGTGCTGGCGCGGATGGCGGTGGAGAGCGTGCCCGCCGACCGGGCCGCGATGGGCTCGGGCGCGAACAACACCGCCCGTTACGTCGGCGCCTCGGTCGGGGTGGCCCTGGTGGTCGCGCTGGCCACCCGCGGCCTGGGCGACTCCCCCGGACCGGCGGCCCTGGCCGAGGGCGCCGACCTGGCGATCGGGGTGTCGGCCGCCCTGGCGCTGGCCGCCGCCGCGCTCGTCGCGGTGATCCGCCCGTCCTAGGATCCGGGCAGGTAGGCCAGCGGAGCGTCGACCGGCAGGCCGGGCAGGCCGCCGTCGCCGACCATCAGCAGCCGCCGCTCACCGTCCGACCGGCGCCACTGCCCGGCGGCGAGCGGGACCCGCGCGACGCCGGGCGCGGGCCCTCGCCGCCAGTCGAGGTGACCGGCCACCGTGTCCAGGACGGTGGCCTGCAGGGCCTTGGCGACCGAGGTCCGGTCGGCGGGGTCGTCGGCGGCGGCGAGGGCGTGCGCGGCGACCTCCATCAGCCCGTGGGCGAGCCCGAGCGGCTGCAGCCAGCTGCGGCCGGTGTCCCTGCCGTAGTCCTCGGCGAGGCTCCGGGCGGTGGTGTCGTCGAGTGAGGACCGGTACGGGTGGCGGGGGGTCCAGTAGACGATGGTGGCGACGTCGTCGGCGCTGCGCGGCGCGGGCTGCTCGCCGCCGGGATGGACGCCCTCGGGGTACGCCAGCCAGCGGGAACTGGTGATCAGGCGCGGCGTGAACCCGGCCGCCGCCGCCTGCTCGCGGAACCGCCCCAGGTCGGCGGCCGTGGCCGCGCTGGTCACGACCGAGACGCCCGCCTCGCGGAGCGCGGTGATCTGGGCGGTGAAGTCCTCGGCGCCCTCGGTGTAGGGGCCGGGGTCGAACACCTCGAAGCCCTGGGCCGCCGTGGCGGCCAGGAACCCGGTGGGGTCGCCGGAGCGCAGGTGGTCCCCCTGGGGGCCGTCGTTCCACAGGCAGCCGACCCGTACGCCGGGCCCCACCTGACGCCACAGCCCGGCGAACACCGTGCCGATGTCGCCCAGCCCCCAGCAGAAGTGCGCGCCCCACTGACCGTCGTCGCCGGACATCGCCCGGTACACCTGCCACGGCAGCGTCGAGGACACACAGGGGACCCCCGCCGCACGGCACTCGGCGGCGACCGCCGGGACCATGTGGGTGCCCGCCATGGTCACCACGAGCGCGACACCGGGGTCGGCGGCCAGTTCCCGCACCGCCCGCCGGGCGGGCTCGGGCTCCGACCGGCTGTCCCGCCACTCCAGCCGCACGCCCCGGCCGCCGAGCAGCGGGGCGAGCCGTTCCCCGCAGTACGCCAGCGGGTCCCCCAGCCGCGCCAGCCGCCCGGTGCGCGGCAGCACGACGCCGATCCGCACGTCTCGTCCCATCTCTTCTCCCCGTCTGCGTGACCTGCTCCGCCCACGGCGACGCGGACGTCCTGACGGGAACCAGAAATATCACGAAGAGCAATCAGGCGATCACGCATCGCCATGATCGTTCAGGCGATCTCCTCGATGAACCGCACGAGCTGGGTGAGGTTGCGGCACTCGTACATCGGGATGATCTCGCCGTAGGCCCCGGCGGCGGAGTCGCCGGTGTTCCAGTCGCGGCGCGGCTCGGGGTTGAGCCAGTACGCGTGCCGGGCCCGGCCCGCCAGCCGCCGCAGGACCGGCAGGGACAGCTCGCCGTAGTTGGAGCGGGCGTCCCCGAGGACGAGCAGCGCCGTGCGGGGCGTGACGGCGTCCCCGTATCGCTCGTCGAAGACCTTGATGGCGTGGCCGTAGTTGCTGCGCCCGGTGATCCACACCAGGTCGGCCTCCCGCGCCAGCGCGGCCATCGCGTCCACCACGTCCACGCCGGGGGCGAAGAACCGGGTGATCTCGTCGGTGGTGTCGATGAACGCGAACGCCCGGACCTTGCTGAACTGCTCCCGCAGCGCGAACGTCAGCAGCAGCGTGAAGTGCGCGAACGCCGAGACCGAGTCGCTGGCGTCGCACAGGATGACCAGTTCGGGCCGGTGCGGGCGGCGCGGCCGGTGGTGGGTGGTCAGCGGCACCCCGCCGGTGGACAGCGACGCGCGCACCGTGCGGCGGAAGTCCAGCCGCCCCCGGCTCGCCATCCGGTGCTTGCGGGCCAGCCGGGTCGCCAGCCGCCGGGCCAGCGGGTGCACCTCGCGGCGCAGGGCGTTCAGGTCGGCGCGGGTGGCGCGGTTGAAGTCCAGTTGCTCCAGCGGCGGCCGGACGGCCAGGCGGGCGGCGCGCCGCACGTCGGTGTCCTCGGCGATGCGCCGCCGGACCTCGGTGGCGACCATGCCCTCGAACCGTTCGATGCGGTCGCGGAAGGTCCGCCGGGCCACCCGCTCGGCCATGCCGCCGCGTTCCCGCCCGGCGAGCACGGCGTTGAGCAGCCCGGCCATCAGGGTCTGCGGGGACATCGCCCGCAGCACGCCCGAGGAGAACCACGACTCCCCGCCGGGCGAGCGCCCGTACCGGCCGACGGCGGCGCGGGCGAACTGTGTCAGGCCCGCGTCGTCCCCGGTCAGCAGCAGGTCGAACAGCTCCCGGCGGCGTTCCTGCACCTCGGGGTCCAGGGCGGGCGGCACGGCGGGCCGGTCGGGGTCCGCCTCCGGCGGGGGCGGCGCGCCGCCGAGCGCGACGCCGTCGCCGAGCGCGGCCGGGAACCACAGGTCGAACAGCGTGTCGAAGGTCGCCCGGTGGGCCGGGCGCTTGACGAGGGTGGCGGCGTAGGCGGCGCGCAGCCCCTCGCGGTCGATCAGGTCGATGACGCCCAGCGCCCGGACCGCGTCCAGGCCCTCGGCGACCGACACCGGCAGGCCCGCCTCGCGCAGCGCGGCGACGAACCCGGAATGGCGGTCGACCAGGGAGCCCATGTCAGCGGCCGTCGGCGGGCAGGCCCAGCTCCCGGACCGCCCGTTCCTGGTCGGAGACGTGCTTGAGGACGACGCCGAGGGTCCGGGCGACCGCCGCCTCGTCCAGCTCGTCCAGGCCCAGGGCCAGCAGGGTGCGGGCCCAGTCGACGGTCTCGGCGATCGACGGGGCCTTCTTGATCTCCAGGGCGCGCAGCGCGCCGACCGTGCGGACGAGCTGCTCGGCCAGCTCGGCCTCGATGCCCGGGACCCGCGCGAGGACGATGTCACGTTCCCGGTCGGGCCGCGGGTAGTCCAGGTGCAGGTAGAGGCAGCGGCGCTTGAGGGCCTCCGACAGTTCGCGCGCCGCGTTGGAGGTCAGCACCACGAACGGGCGGCGGACGGCGGTCACCGTGCCCAGCTCGGGGATGGTCACCTGGAAGTCCGACAGCACCTCCAGCAGCAGGCCCTCGACCTCGACGTCGGCCTTGTCGGTCTCGTCGACGAGCAGCACGGTCGGGTCGGTGCGGCGGATCGCGGCCAGCAGCGGCCGCTCCAGCAGGAACTCCTCGGTGAAGATGTCGTCGTGGGTGGCCTCCCACGCCTGGTCGGAGGGGGCCGCCTGGATCCGCAGGAGCTGCTTCTTGTAGTTCCACTCGTACAGCGCGCGGGCCTCGTCCAGGCCCTCGTAGCACTGCAGCCGGACCAGCTCGGCGCCCGTCGCCGCGGACACCGCCTTGGCCAGCTCGGTCTTGCCGACCCCGGCGGGGCCCTCGACCAGCAGCGGCTTGCCGAGCGCGTCGGCGACGAACACCGTCGTGGCGATGGCCTCGTCGGCGAGGTAGCCGACGGCGGCCAGCCGCTCGGCGGCCTCGGCGGGGGAAGAGAACAGGGTCACCGGGCCGCCTTGGTGTAGGTCTGGTTGTTGCCGCCGAACTCCAGGGATTTGCCGCCCGGCTTGAGGGTGACGCCCCAGTACGACGCCTGTCTCGGGTCGGTGCCCTCCCAGGAGAACCGGTACCGGCCCTTGCCCTCGGGGATCACCTGCCCGGTCCACAGCGCCCGGCCCTGCACCATCCACGAGGCGGTGCCGTTCGCGCGGAACACGAAGTAGTCCTTGGCGGGGCCGTTGCCGACCCACCTGCCGACGAGTGGCCTGACCTGCACGGGCTGCACGCTGGGCAGGGGCGCGCCGCTGCCCTTGGGGGCCGGGGGGCCGTCGGGGGCGGACGCTCCGCCGCCGTCGCCGGACGACCCTCCCGGGGTGGACCCGGCGTCCTTCCCCTCGTGGCCGCCTCCGCCGCCGCAGCCGGCGAGGGCGAGCACCGCGGCGGCCACCGCCGCCAGGACGGCCGGGTGGGGCCGCCGGACCGGGACCGTCACGTGGACCTCCGGGTGATCGGGGGGACGGCGGCAGTGTACCCGCCGGTAGTCATACCTGGGGGTGACGCCGGGTTGGCACCACCGAGGGTGGCCGGAACGTCAGGAAGGCGCATATAACGGGACGATGAGCGACGCACGGCTGCCCCGCGACGACATCGCCGCGGCCATGGCGGCACGCAAGGAACTGGGGCCCGAGTACGACGACGCCTTCGTCGACGCCGTCGTCGCCCGCCTCCAGGAGGCCGCCGACGGCCGTCCCGTCCCCGCTCCCCGGCCGGTGCCGCCGCGGTCCGGCGGCGGCCGGAACGGCGCCTTCCTGCCGGCGTTCTCGATCGTCGCCGCCGTCCCGCTGACCGGGATCGCGGCGGGCACGTCCGGCCTGGCCGGGCTGGTGGTCGCCTGGGTGGGGCTGGTGCTCCTCAACGTGGCGTTCGCGCTGCGCCGCCCGTGAGCGTCC
>DATADI010000155.1:0-18305 GCA_036258615.1 Thermomonospora sp.
GGCTGCCGTCCGGGCGGTTCCGGGCGCCGGTGCGGTCGGCGTCCGTCGCGCGGGCGGCGCGGCCCCCGGCCGACGACCTGCTGCGGCACCAGGTGGTCAGCTACGGCGTGATCGGCGTGCTGAGCCTGCTGGCGTACCTGGGGGCCTTCCACCTGCTGAGCGGTGTCCTGCCGGCCGTTCCCGCCAACGTCGTGGCGGTGGTGCTGGTGGCCTGGGCGAACACCGCGGCCAACCGGGTCTTCACCTTCTTCCAGGCGACCCGGGAACGGTATCTGCGCCACCAGGTCGAGTCGGCGCTGACGTTCGGGCTGGCGCTGGTCCTGTCGTCGGTCGCGCTGGCCCTGCTGCACCGCGCCGTGGCCGCCCCGGATCCGCGCGTGGAGCTGGCGGTGGTGGCGGGCGGCAATCTGCTCGGGGCGGCGCTGCGGTTCGTGCTGCTGCGGGCCTGGGTGTTCAACCCCCGGCGGAACCCACGGCGGGGCGACGACGACCTGGTGGGCGCGGGCGGCTGAGTTAGCATGAGGCCATGGCCATTGACTATACGAAATTCAAGGAGTCAACCCGGGCCTCGTTCGAAGCCGGCGACTACGCGCCCATCGCCGACCGGCTCGCCGCCGCCGCCGACCGCCTGGTGGCCGCCTGCGAGGCCGGACCCGGGCGGCACCTGCTGGACGTGGGGGCGGGCACCGGCAACGCCGCCGTCGCCGCCGCGCGGACCGGGGCCACGGTCACGGCCGTGGACCTGACCCCCAAGCTGGTCCGGCAGGGCCGGGAGCGGACCCGGGCCGCCGGGCTGACGGTCGAGTGGGCCGAGGCGGACATGGAGGACCTGCCCTACGAGGCGGACCGGTTCGACTGCGTCGTGGCCGTGTTCGCCGCCAACTTCGCCCCCCGCCCCTCGGTCGCGGCGGCGGAGATGCTCCGCGTCCTGCGGCCCGGCGGCGTCCTCGGCCTGGTGAACTGGACGCCCACCAGCTTCGCCGCAGCCATGTCCGAGGGGCTCGCGAAGTTCGGCCCCGCACCGGACGCCTGCGACGACTTCCCCAAGCCCTTCCTGTGGGGCGACGAGGAGACGGTGCGGTCGCTGCTCGCCCCGGCCGCCTCCCCCGAACGCGTCGAACGCCACGCGCTGGCCTGGCACTATCCCTCCCCCGCCGCGATGTGGGAGGAGTTCGAGCGGCACGGCGGTCCGGCGCTCGCCCGGGAGGCGATGCCCGAGGAGCAGTTCGCCGAGCTGCGCCGGACGGTGATCTCCCTGGTGACCGAGCACTCCGAGCCCGAGGGCGACGGGGTGGTCCTGCGCAACGAGTACCTGATGGTGGTCGCCCGCAAGGCCCCGGTGCACTGACCGGTCAGGCGCGTGGGGGCACGGCGGTCTCGACCGCGTCCGGCTCCCGGTGCTCGGCGCGTTCGTCCCCGGTCCACGGCTTGGCGCGGGCGGTGACCACCGCCGCCGCCACGAGCAGCACCACGCCCATCGCGACATAGGCGTCCCCGGGAACGTGCTGGGCCAGGCTCCAGTCCAGTTCGCGGTTCTCCAGCATCGGCAGGCGTTCGTACCAGCCGTAACAGAACACCGCGAAGGTGGCGACGGCGGCGACGAGCCAGCCGGCGCCGTGGCCGCGCAGGCCGCGCGCCGCCAGGACGACGAGGGCCGGAGCGATCCACACCCAGTGGTGCGTCCAGGCGATCGGCGCCACGAGGAGCGCGCCGAGGGCGTTGAGCATCAGGGCCAGCGCCGGGTCGCGCCGCCGCAGCGCCCACCACATCGCGAGGATCGTCACGGCGGCCACCAGCAGCGCCAGCAGCACCCACACGGCCTGGGCGGCGGGCACGTCGAAGCGGGCCAGGACGGCCCGCAGGTTCTGGTTCGCGGCGGTCGGCACGCCGCCGAGCGCCCGCACCGGGGCCAGCCCGCCGGTCCAGTAGTCCCACGAGGTCCCCGGCATCACCGCGAACCCGACCAGGGTGGCCACCGCCGCCGTCGCCAGGCTCGTCAGCACGGCCCGTACGTCCTTGCGGAGCAGCAGGAACACCAGGAACGCCGCCGGGGCGACCTTGACGGCCAGGGCGAGGCCGAGCAGCAGGCCACGCGGCCAGCGCGGCCGCTCGGCCAGGCAGTCCACCGCCACCAGGCCCATCAGGATCAGGTTGATCTGCCCGATGCCCAGCGTCTCGCGCACCGGATTGACCAGCACCGTCGCGAACGGCAGCACCAGCAGGGCCACGACCAGGGCGCCGCGCGGCCCGCCGTCCGGCCACGACCGCCGGACCACCACGTACAGGGTCGCCGCCAGGGCCAGCAGCGACAGCGTGAACCAGCCCGTCACCGCCACACCCCACGGCACGGCGGCGAGCGGGTAGAGCGCCACCAGCGCGAACGGCGGATAGATGTACGGGATCGACCAGCCGGACCGGGTCGGCGGCAGCTTCCCGTACACGTCGCCGCCGTCCAGCCACTCCTTCACCGCGACCCGGTACAGGTCCACGTCGATGTGCGGCAGCGGCATCGCGCGGACCTTCAGCAACACCACGACGGCGACGATCTCGGCCGCCACCGCGATCGCCAGGAACAGTCCCGAACGCCGCAGCAGCACCGACCCGACGTTCTCCACGACCTGTCTGCGTTCGGCCAACCCGCGTCACCCGCCCCACTCGTACGGCTCCATCCCCGGCCAGTATGACTATGTGTTTTTTAAGCGTCAATACCGGATTGAGCAGGTAGCAGGCATATTCGCCATTGACGAGATTGAAATTCCTGTATTCGATGGAGCGGGGATGGACCCCTTCGACGGCCCCCGGGGAGACACCCGTGACGACGTCGCCACCGCTGCACATCGTGGTTCCGGCACGGCACGAACAGGACAATCTGGAACGCCTCCACGCGCAGGTCCGCACGCTCACCGGAATGCCCGCCCGGCTCATCGTGGTCCTCGACGCCGACGACGACGTCACGCTGCCGGTCGCCCGCCGCATCGCCGCCGCCGACCCGGGCGTCCGCGTGGTCGAGAACGCCTGGGGCCGGGGCGGGCGCGCCGCCGTGCTCACCGGGTTCGACCAGGTCGCCGCGGGCCCGGTGCTGGTGGCCATGGCCGACCTGTCCGACGACCTCGCCCTCGTCCCGCAGATGTACCGGCTCTACCTGGACGGCGCGCACGTCGTGTGCCCGAGCCGGTGGATGCGGGGCGGGCGGCAGCTCGGCGGCCCGGCGGTCAAGCGGGCGCTGTCGCGCGCGGCGGGCGTCACCCTGTCCCGCCTGCGCGGCCTGCCCACCCACGACGCAACCAACAACTTCCGGCTCTACGACAAGGCCCTGCTCGACCGGCTCGACCTGGCCCCCGAGGGCGGCTTCGAGCTGGCCCTGGAGATCACCGTCAAGGCGTTCCTGGGCGGGGCGCGGATCGCCGAGCTGCCGACCACCTGGCGCGCCCGCACGGCGGGCCGGTCCAAGTTCCGCACCTGGCGCTGGCTCCCGCGTTATCTGCGGTGGTACCTGTGGGCGCTGGTGCACCGGCGGCGGCCGGCGGCGGCCCGCTGAGACGTCAGCCCGCCAGCAGCGAGTCCCCGGGCCCGGCCAGGTGCGGGACGACCAGCTCGATCCCCAGCCCCGCGAACTTGCGGCCCAGGAGGTCCCGGATGTTCCACGGCAGGATCAGCCCGTGGGTGACCTCCCCGCGGACGACCTCGTCGTCGTGCCGGATCCGCAGCCGGGAGCCCGGCGTGTACTTGCCGACCTTCAGCGGGGAGGCGTCGGTGACGTAGGCCAGCAGGGTGCCGTCGATCCCGCAGAAGTTGAGCAGCGTGTTCCCCTTGGTGGCGGCGCCGATGCCGATGAGGCGCCCGCCGTCGGCGCGGATGCCGTAGAGCCGGTTCATCAGCGCCGTCTTGAGGGCGACCGTCCGCGCCGTGAACGCCTCGTAGGTCTCCGGCGCGAAGTACCGCCGTTCCAGTTCCCGTCGTACCAGCGGCGCGACCCGGGAGTCCTCCGGCCGGTGACGGCTCAGGTACACGCGCATGGAGCCGCCCATGTAGGCGTTGAACGACACCCGGAAGATCCGGAACCCGCGCTCGGCCCAGAACCGCCGCAGCGGCGCCAGGAAGAAGTACGACACGTGCTCCAGGTAGATGGTGTCGAACGAGGTCTCCTCCACCAGCGTCCCGGCGTAGGGCACCTCCAGCGCCAGGACGCCGTCGGGGGCCAGCAGCGCGTCCACGTCGCGGGCGAAGGCGTGCTGGTCCTCGACGTGGTTGCACACGTTCGTCCCGGTGACCAGCCGGGGGCGGCCCCGGCCGCGGATCTCGGCGGCCACGTCGGCGGTGAGGAAGTCGGCGATCGTGGGGACCCCGTTGCGTTCCGCCAGGCGCGCGATGTTGGGCGAGGGGTCCACGCCCAGCACCCGGCACCCGGCGTGCGCGGCGATCCGCGCCAGCAGCGTGCCGACGTTGGAGCCGACGTCCACGGCGAGGTCGCCGGGGCCCAGCCCGGCGATCCGGGCGGCCTCCTCGGCGAGCGCGTCGAAGTGCCCGACGGCGACGGCGGAGTTGGAGGAGGTGTAGCTGTACTCGCTGGCCTGGTAGCGGATGGTCGCGGGCACGACGTGACCGGTCATGAGGTGCCCGCAGTCGCCGCAGGCCACGACGGTGAGCGGGTACCGGATCTCGGGCTCGCCGAGCCGCTCCTCGGTGAGGAAGGTGTCGGCCAGCGGGTGCAGGCCGAGGTCGACGACCCGGGTGAGCCGGGAGCCTCCGCACAGGAAGCACGCAGTGGTGACCATCGTTCCCCCAGGGGGTCTAGCGCCGCCGGTAGAGCAGCACCGTGAGCGGAGCGAAGACGGCGGTCAGCCCCGCGCACAGCAGCAGCAGGACGGTGATCTCCCCGGCGGTGGCGGTGCCGTGCATCAGGCCGCGCGCGGCGGTGGCGGCGTGGGTGGCGGGATTGAGGTCGACGATCACCTGCATCCAGCCGGGCATGGTGCCGGGGTCCACGAAGATGTTGCTGGTGAACAGCAGGGGCCCGAGCAGCATCATGCCCCCGGTGGTGATCGTCTCCGGTGACCGGACGACGACGCCGAGCGCGGTGAAGATCCAGCCCACGCTGATCGCGAACAGCAGCAGCGCCAGCATGGTCAGCAGCACGCCGGGCACGCCGCCGTCCGGGCGGAAGCCCAGCGCCAGGCCGACCAGCACGCCCACGGTCAGCGCGACGGTGTAGCGGACGACCCCGCCGAACAGCGTGCCCAGCACCGACGACGGCTGCCAGAACGGCAGCGTGCGGAACCGGTCGTGGATGCCCTGGGTGATGTCGGTGTTGAGCGCGGCCCCGGAGTACAGCGTGATCGTCATCACCGACAGCACCAGGATGCCCGGCAGCAGGTACTGCAGGTACTCCCGGTGGGACCCGCCGATCGCCCCGCCGAACAGGTAGGTGAACATCAGCAGGAACACCAGCGGCATCACGAAGATGTCGATGAGCTGCTGCGGCGCGTGCTTGATCTTCAGCATCGCCCGGCGGCCGTGGACGAGCACGGCCGCCCCGGCGCCGGGCGGCGGGGGCCGTTCCCCGCCCGACACCGCCCGCCGCACCGCCGGGTCGGCGGTGGCCCGCAGCGGCTTCGCGGAGGTCGTCATGCGGCGTCCCCCTCCCTGTTCTGGCCGGTGTCGGTCGTCGTGTCGTCGGCGGGCCGGCCGGTGAGCGCGAGGAACACCTCGTCCAGGCTCGGGCGGCCCAGGGAGAAGTCCGCGACGCCGATCCCGGCGTGGGCCAGCTCGGTGAGGGCCCGGCCCGCGCGTTCGGTGTCGGAGGTGCGCGCCGACAGCCCGAGGGGGTCGGGCTCCAGGTGCACCTCGGTGTTCAGGGCCTCGGCGAGCACCCGTTCGGCCTCGGCCCGCCGGTCGGCGTCGTGCAGCCGGACGTGCAGCATGCCGGTGCCGACCGAGGACTTGAGTTCGGTGCTGGTGCCCTCGGCGATGACCCGGCCGTGGTCGATGACCCCGATCCGGTCGGCGACCTGGTCGGCCTCGTCGAGGTACTGGGTCGTCAGCATCACCGTGGTGCCCTCGGCGACCAGGGCGCGGATGACCTCCCAGACGTACCGGCGGCTGCCCGGGTCGAGCCCGGAGGTCGGCTCGTCCAGGAACAGCAGCTCCGGGACGGCGACGATGCTGGCCGCGATGTCCAGCCGCCGCCGCATCCCGCCGGAGTACGTGCGGACCTGCCGTCCCGCCGCGTCCGCCAGGCCGAACGCGTCGATGAGGTCGCGGGCCCGGCGTTCGGCGGAGGCGCGGCGGTGGCCCAGCAGCCCGGCCAGCAGGACCAGGTTCTCCTGGCCGGTCAGCTCCTCGTCCACGGAGGCGTACTGGCCGGTGAGCCCGATCCGGCCGCGCAGCGCGCGGGCCTGCCGGACGGTGTCCAGGCCGAGCACCCGCGCCGTCCCCGCGTCCGGCCGCAGCAGCGTGGCCAGCATGCGGATCGTGGTGGTCTTCCCGGCGCCGTTGGGCCCCAGGAACCCGAACACGGTCCCCGGCGGCACGGCGAGGTCGACGCCGTCGACCGCGCGGACGTCCCCGAACACCTTGACCAGACCCGCGGCCTCCACCGCGGCCTCCCGGGGCGTCACCGGATGGACTTCCCGTCCGAGCCGTGCCCGGTCTGGCCGCTCAGCTCGACCCGGCGCATCTCCTCCCAGGTGTCCGCCCAGGGCCTCCGCAGGCCGGAGCACACCCAGATGGTCTCTCCGGCGGCGCCCTTCTCCAGCCAGTTCCCGTCCACCACGCGTCCGGCCTCCCGCACGTCGCGGAAGTACCGGAGCAGGTCCTCGCGGGTGCTGCCGACGTAGACGACGGTGGTGGCCGTGTCCGGCGGCCTGCCGAAGTACCAGTAGCCCGCCTCGGGGCTGTAGGCCCTCGGGATGCCGCGGTCGGGGCCGTACCAGTCCACGGCCGTGGCCATGCCGTACTGGTGCGCGACCACGGCGGTGGCGGCGCGCCGGTCGGCGGGCAGCCGCTCGTACACCGTGAACACGTCGGCGACCTGCCGCTTCCAGTGCGGCACCATCGCGTCGGCCGACAGCGTCGGCGCGAGCGTGATGACCGTGGAGACCCCGAGGGCCGCCCAGAACACCCGCCGCCGCCCGCGTCCGTGGGCGCGCCCGGCCAGTTCGGTCGCCGCCGCCGCCCAGCACAGCGGGTACAGGCCCATGGCGTAGTAGCCCTTGCCGTTGGCCGCGATGTAGAGGACGGCCAGCCCCACGGCGAGCCATCCGAAGAACCGGTACGGGCGCAGGTCCGGGGACCGCAGCAGCCGCCAGACCCCGTACACGACCAGCGCCGCCGCCACGACCAGCCCCGCGTACACCAGCGCCATCGGCACGAACGCCGCCCGGTTGAGGACGGCGTCGCCCTCCCCGGAGGTCTCGGTGATCCGCTCCACGTGCCGCCACCCGTGGCCGGCCTGCCAGATCAGGTTCGGCACGAGGGCCAGCACGGCGATGCCACCGGCGGCCCACAGCAGCGGGCGCCGCAGCAGGTCACGCGGCCCGGCCGCCAGCAGGCACACCACGGCGACCGCCCAGAACTCCAGGAAGTGCAGCGTGATCTGCAGGCCCACCGCGGTGACCACGCCGGCCCCGAGCAGCAGCCGGTCGTCGCGGGTGCGCACCCACCGGACGAGCAGCCAGGTCAGCGCCGTCCACACGAACACCTCGTACGGGTGGGTGTTCATCCGGGCGCCCAGGCTGAAGAACGAGGACGTCGCGAACACCACCGTGGCCAGCACCTGGGCGCCGCGCCCGCCGCCGAACTCGCGGGCGATCAGCGCGGTGATCATCAGGGCCGCCACCATCACCAGCACCGAGGGCAGCCGCAGCACGGTCTGCGAGCCGGGCGCGATCGCGTCGGTCAGCCGGGCCAGGGCGGGCACCAGCGCCGGCTGGTCGGCGTAGGAGTCGCCCAGGTGGTGCTTGCCCACCGACAGGAAGTACAGCTCGTCGCCGCCGTAGTCGAACAGCGGGTTGGTCAGCAGCCGCAGCAGCCCCATGGCCGCCGCGACGACCGCGACCGGCCGCCAGGCGAACACCGGGAGGTCCGGTGTCGCGGGGGCCGTCGCGGGAGGGGCGCTCCCGGTCGCGGCCACCGGCTCGGCGCCGCGTACGTCACTGGTTCCCACGGCCGTCTCCGTCCTGCCGTCGCCGGTCACTCGGGCCTGCCGCCTGCGGCGACGAGGATCTCCCCGGTCGGCCGGACCGGGCCGTCGGGGAACTCCGCCGCGAAGGTCCGCACCGCGTCCTCGTCCAGACGCCGCCGCCGCTCCTCCTCCAGGGACTCGTACAGGGTGATGAACGGGCCGGCGGTGCGGACGAACAGCGTCCACGCCGAGGCCGGGTCGGGGGCCTCGAAGATCGGCGCCTCGAACACGCTGGTCCGGATGTCGGTGAAGCCCGCCTTCTCCAGCAGCGCGGCCAGCTCGTGCACCGACGGCAGGCCCACCGGACCGGGGGCGTTCCGCGACGGGGTCGTGTCCGGCATGGGCAGGTGCCGCGCGAGGATCGCGTTGCTGAGCCGGAACGGCACGCACCGGTCGGGCGCGCCGATCGTCATGGCGGCGAACCGGGCGCCGGGCCGCAGCGCCTCGTACACGGCGCGCAGCGCGGCGATCCGGTCCGGCATGTACTGCAGCCCGGCGCGGCAGGTGGCGGCGTCGAAGCTCGCGGGCGGCACGCCGAGGTCGGCCTCGGTGGTGATCGCGCGGAACTCGACGTTGGCGATCCCGTCCCGCGCGGCCTGGGCGGCGGCCTCGGCGACCATCTCGGGGCTGAGGTCCAGCCCGAGCACGCCGCCCTCCGGGCCGACCCGGCGGGCGATCTCGAAGGCCGGGTTGCCGACCCCGCAGGCCAGGTCGAGCACCCGGTGGCCCCGGCGGATCCCGGCCAGCTCCAGCAGCGCGGTGTTGATGGACCGGCCGGGCTCGGTGAAGTTGGCCCGGTACCGCGACCATCCGGGGGCCGACAGCGCCCACTCGGCGCGCTGCCGTTCACGTACGGCTTCGGCGTTCATCGTCGTCTCCTCCACGAGGGGCCGCGCGCGGCGGGCCTCACCGGATGTCGGCGTCGGCGGTGGCGAACAGGATTCCGTGCGGGCGCGCGTTGCCCCAGGGGCCGTGCGGCCAGTCGCGGCGGTCGAAGTCGACGCAGGGCGTGCCGGTGTTCTCGTCCCGGAAGGTGCGGTCGATGCTCAGGCCCCGGCGCGGGTGGAAGTCGGTGATGCAGATCTTGTGGTCGCCGTCGATGCCGGTCTGGGCGACGAAGTAGTTGCTGGTGGCCAGGCGGTCGATGGACGCGCTCTCGCGGTACCGGCCGTCGGGGCCGAGCCGCAGGTTGTCCAGCGCGCCCCAGTGCGGGCCGACGCCGACCCGGCCCTGCGGGCCGCCGATGCCGCCCTTGATCTGCTCGACGTCCACCAGGGCCGGGCAGTCGGACTCGGCGCCGCCCTGGGTGACCTCCGCCAGCTCGTCGATGCGGCAGCGCGGGTCCCGTCCCGAGGCCAGCAGCTTCCGGACGTCCAGCACGAACACCATCCCGCTGTTCTGGCCCTTGGGGATGCGCGGGTCGGCGCCCATCACGGCCTGGAAGACGTAGCGGTCGTCCGGGGTGACCTGCAGCCAGCTGTTGCCCGCGTTGGAGCCGGTGAGCGTCGGGGTCAGGCCCAGCCGCTGGTAGGCGGCGGTGCTGTCGAAGACCTCCCGCCACACCGGCTTCCGCGCGGTGATGTCGGGCGTGTAGAACACCGCCCCGCCCGCCATGGTGGAGGCGAACGCGCCCCGGTGCCAGGGCCGGTTGGTCACCGCGGTCTCCATGACCATGCGGTCCTCGTCGAACGCCGGGAGCTGGTCGGGACGCGGCCCGACCGGCAGGTGGGTCACCGACACCAGCCGCGGCCGGTCCCGCCGGGAGATGTCGAAGATCCGCAGCGTGTCGCGCAGCAGCGTGGGGTCGCTCTGGTTGGTGTCGGGGTCGAGGTAGTTGCGGACCTCGGCGAAGTCGCTGGTGATCAGCCGGTCCAGGTCCTCGCGCACCTGGATCCCGTGCGGGTTGGCGCAGGTGGCCGGGTCGATCGCCGGGATGTTGCGGCACACGGCGGGGTCCTCGCCGCCGGCGACGGCCGCGGGCGTCTCGCTGACCGTCCGGCCGTCGGGCGCGATCCGCACGACCTCCCCGGGCGACCCGGCGAAGCCGTTGCCGACGCGGGTCTCCCCGTGGGTGTACGTGCACGGGCCGGACACGTCCGGGCCGCCCATGTACGAGGCGTACGCCGCGCCGTCGCTCGTGGTCGCGAACGCGTCGGGCACCGAGCCGCAGGGCGTGTCGTGGGACAGGTTGACGCCGGACAGCCGGATCTCCGGGAGCCGGGAGACGTCGAAGACGTAGGTGGTGTCGGTGAACATCGTGCCCGCGAAGACCTTCTGGCCCTTGTGCCAGAGGTACTGCATGTGGTGCGGCTCGCCCTTCACCAGCGGGCTGACGGTGGCGGTGTTGACGACCCTGCCGTAGCTCGGAGAGCCCCGGGTCGCGTCGATGACGGCCAGGAAGTCCGGCGCGGTGGCCTGGGCGCGGGTCCGCCGGCCGTGCTCGTGGGTCTCGGGAGCGCCCTCCGCACCGGTCCAGGCCAGCAGCCACTCCCGCCGGGGATGGTGCCGGCCCAACCCCTTCTTCACTATGTGATTTGTTACCGAATAGGTCTTGCCGTCAGACCCCTGGACGCTGGAGGCGAACACCCGCACGTCCGCCTGGGCGGTCTGGTCGACTCCGAGCAGGACACTTGTCACCATGAGCGCGGCGGCGCACATCCGCACCGCCGGTCGCCGCCGCCGCAACGTGGACGCAGGCACCGAACCTCCTCGGGCATCACGACGATTTTCTTTAGGAACATATAGTTACTAGGAGGAGGTGACAAGACTTGGGAACGCGTCAGCGACCCTGCCGGGCGTACCAGGCGCAGGTGCGGCGGACGCCCTCGCGCAGCGGCACCCCGGGCCGCCAGCCCAGGGCGGTGATCCGGGCGACGTCGAAGCCCTGGGCCAGCCGGCCGTTCGGCTTCGTGGTGTCCCAGGCGATCTCGCCGGTGTAGCCGGTGGCCTCGGCGACGATCCCGGCGAGGTCGCGGATGGTCACGGACCGGCCGGTCGCCAGGTTCATCGCCCCGCTCCCGTGCAGCGCCGCGACGGCGAACCCCCGGGCGGCGTCGTCCACGTAGAGGAAGTCGCGGGTCGGGCTGCCGTCGCCCCACACCACCACCCGCCGGGCCCCGGACCGGGCGGCCTCGGTGAACCGGCGCACCAGCGACGGCAGCACGAAGGTGGCGCGCTCGTCGAACCGGTCGCCGGGCCCGTACACGTTGGTGCAGATCAGGTACGCGTGGTCGAGGCCGTACTGTCCCTGGTAGGCCTCCAGCTGGGCCAGCAGCGCCCGCTTGGCCTGCGCGTAGGGGCCCTCGGACCAGTGCGGGCGGCCCGACCACAGGTCGTCCTCGCGCAGGGGGGGCGCGGCCCCGTCGGGGTAGGCGCCCGCACTGCCCGCCACGACGACCTTGCGGGCCCCGGACCGGCGGGCGGCCTCGATCACCGTGAGGCCCATCCGGACGGTCTCGTAGAACGCCCGCCCGCCGGACTCGATCTTCCCCTGGACCCCGGCGACCCACCCGGCCAGATGGACGACGATCGTCGGGCGGAAGGCGGCGAACACCGATTCCACCGCGTCCTCGTCCATCAGGTCGCACTCGGCGCGCCGGGGCGCCAGCAGGGCGGCCGGGCGGGCCTCGCGCAGCAGGGCGAGCAGGGCGGTGCCGATGAAGCCGCCCGAGCCCGTCACCAGGACGCGCTCGCCCGCGAACCCGCCCGGCGGAGTCACCGGGGCGTCACGTGCGCGCGGTGTAGTACTCGGTCAGCTCGTCGATCCGGCGGGGCGAGCGGGGCCGCTCGTCGCCGCCCAGCTCGGCGGCGAGGCGTTCGAGCCGGTCGTGCCAGCCCGCGAGAACGGCCGTGCGCCGGTCGGCGAGCGTGCCATCGAGCGTGTGGGTGAGCAGGATCCGGGCGCCGCCCGGCCCCTGCAGCATCTCCCAGCGCACGGTCCCCGCCTCGCCGCCGTCGGCCTGCGCGCGGTACTCCACGACGCCCGGCGGGTCGATCTCGGCGACGGAGCCGCCCGTCACGAGCCCTCCGGTCAGGCCCTCCGGGACGACGTCACCCGGGGCCAGGCCCGCGGAGGCCGGGTCCTCGGGGTCGGCGCCGGTCAGGGCGGCCCAGGTGGCCCCCTTCGGATAGGGCAGCTGGCGGACGAAGCGGACGGTCCAGCCGCCGGGGCCCTGCTCGGCGGAGCCGTCGGGCGGGCCGAAGCTGTCGACGTACCGCTCGTGCAGGGTGGCGTAGTCGTCCGGGACGGTGACGGGCTTGCCGTCGAGGACCATCTCCAGCGCGTCCAGGCAGGTGTGCCAGCCGGTGGCGAAGCTGGCCGCGCCCGCCCGATCGCCGAAGGTGTTGACGAACACCAGCACCGTGCCGTCCCCGTCGGGGGCCAGCTCCACGCGGATCCCCCGGTCGTCGCCCGCGCCCGCCAGCGGCAGGCCCTCGCTGGACTCCACGAACTCCAGCAACCGTGGCGGCTCGTACGCGGTGACGGTGCCGGGGGGCATCTCCATGCCCCCGGGGAACGACTGGCGGACGGTGCCGCCGGTGCGGGGCTCCAGCTCCAGGTTCGAGGGGAACCACTCGGCGAGCTGGGCGGGCTCGGTGACCGCGCGCCACACCCTGTCCACCGGGTGCGCGAGGCGCCGCTCGAAACGCACGGCGTAGCGGTCGTCGGCGATCTCCAGCGTTCCGGCAGGGTCCATCTCGGTCTCCGGTCGGGGTCGTCGGGACGTCCGGTCGACAGCGACCGTATCACTTCAGGTAAGTATAGAGAAGCGCACCGTCCTCACCTGCGCGTCCCCACGAAAAGGCCGCGTCCGAACGGCCCGCCCGGCAGGTATTCGACCGTGCAGCCGGCCTTACGGAAGGCGCTCTCGTATTCCGCCCGCGCGAACAATGTCACGATCTCCGTTTCGGTGAACTCGTCGATCCCTTTCGGGTCGGCGACGACGAACTTGACCGTGATATGCGTCGCTTTGCCCACCTGCGTGGAATGCGAGACCCGGGCGATGACCCGGTCGCCGTCGCGGATGAGGTGGGCGCCCACGTACCCCTCGACGAACCGCTCGGGGAACCACCACGGCTCGACCAGCAGCACCCCGCCGGGCGTCAGGTGCGCCGTCATGCGGCCGACCGCCGCGGCCAGGTCGCCGGTCGTCGGCAGGTAGCCGATCGAGGAGGACAGGCAGACCACCGCGTCGAACGTCCGGCCCAGGTCGAAGTCGCGCATGTCTCCCTCGTGCACCGGCACGCCCGGGAGCCGCCGCTCGGCGATCTCGCGCATCGCCGGGGCGATCTCGATCCCGGCGACCTCGTCGAACAGCGTCGCGAAGTGCGCCAGGTGCATCCCGGTCCCGCAGGCGACGTCCAGCAGCGACCGCGCCCCCGCCCGCCGGGCCCGGACCAGCCGGGTGACCTCCTCGGCGTCACCGGCCCAGTCCTTGCCCCGCCCGTTGAACACGGCGTCGTAGATCTCGGCGTGCCGCCGTCCGTACCCCATCGGGCCTCCCTTCACCGCGCGGGCACGGACGGCCGCCGGGACCGGCGCAGCACCGACGCGCGGAACTCCCGGACGATCAGGTCGACGTCGGCGTCGCTCAGCCCCTGGTGCAGGGGAAGGCACAGGGTGGTGTCCGCCGCGTGCTCGGCCCCCGGCAGCCGGGCCTCGGAGCCGTAGATCGGCACCCGGTGCAGCGGCGGGTAGCGGAAGGTCGTGTAGATGCCGCTCCGGTACAGGTCACGGGCCACGTCGTCGCGGATGCGCGGGTCCATCTGCACCCAGTACATGTAGTACGACAGCGTGTGGCCGGGCGGCGGCGCGGGCGGGAGGTGCACGCCCGGCAGCCCGGCGAGGTCGGCGTCGTAGCGGGCGACGATCGCGCGGCGGCGCTCCAGGAACCCGCCGAGGCGGCCGAGCTGGACGCAGCCGATGGCGGCGGTGACGTCGTTCATGATCGACCGGCGGGAGAAGGAGGACACCTCGAACTCCCACCACCGGGTGTCGGTGACCTTGGCGTGGTCGAAGCCGCTGAACTGCTCCAGGCCGAAGTAGGCCCGCTTGGCGCCGCGCCGGACCAGCTCCGGGTCGCGGGCGTACAGCATGCCGCCGTCGACGGTCACCGCGATCTTGCCGTGGTCGAAGCTCCAGACGCCCAGGTCGCCGAAGGTGCCGCAGGCCCGGTCGCCCGCCCGGGAGGCGACCGCGCAGGCGGCGTCCTCGATGAGCAGGATCCCGCGCGAGCGGCACAGCTCGGCGATCCGGGCGATGTCGCCGGGGTAGCCCGCGTAGTGCAGGACGAGCACCGCCCGGGTCGCGGGGGTGAGCGCCGCCGCCACGTCGTGGACGGAGGGGTTCAGGGTGCGGGCGTCCACGTCGCAGAACACCGGGCGGGCGCCGTGCGCGGCGACGGCGTTGGCGGCGCCGACGAAGCTGACCGACGGCAGGACGACGTCGCGGCCGGGCCCGACCCCGGCCAGCTCCATGGCCAGGAATGTCGCCTCGGTGCACGAGTTGAGCGTCATGACCTGGTCGGCGCGCACTCCGAGATGTGCGGCGAACGCGGCCTCGAACGCGGCGACCCGCGGTCCCTTGCCGATCCAGTTGCTTTCGAAGACCGCCGCCACGGCGGCGAGTTCCTCCTCGCCCAGCATCGGCTGGAACGCGTTGATCATCCGTTCTCTCCCTGGGCCGAAATGCGGTTAACGGAGATGTAGTGACGAGTCGTCGCTGCCCCGGTGGGCGGCCTCCAGTGCGCGCACGGCGGCGGCGGGGCCGTCCTCGGCCCGGATCCGTTCGCCGAGGGACGCCGCCCGCCGCCGCAGGCCGGGATCGCCGAGGGCCCGGCGCAGCGCGGCGGCCAGCCGGTGGGCCGTCAGCCGGGACTGCGGCACGGGCGGCGGGGCCACGCCGATGCGGTGCATCCACTGGGACCAGGACGGCTGGTCGCCCCGGAAGGGGCACACGACCTGGGGCGTCCCGGCGGTGAGGGCCGCGGTGGTGCTTCCGCCGCCGTGGTGGACGAGCGCGCGGGTCCGTGGCAGCAGCCACGCGTAGGGGGCCTGCTCCACGACGCACAGGCGGCCGGGAGGCGCGTCCGGCGTGATCCGGATGCCGCCCCAGCCGGTGACGACGACCGCCCGGACGCCGACGAGGTCGACGGCCTCGGCGACGATCCGCCCGGTGTGCGCGGGGTCGCGTCCGACCGCGCTGCCGAAGCCCACGCAGACCGGCGGCTCCCCGGCGTCGAGGAACGCGGCCAGGCCGGGGGGCGGGCTCCAGTCCGGTGGCGGGGGCGGCATCAGGTATCCGGTGGTGTGCACCGTGCCGGGCCAGTCCGCGGGCGGAGGCACGACATGCTCGCTGACGGCGTTGAGGACCAGGGCGGTGCCGCCGCCGGGCCGCAGGAGCGGGTCGTGCCGCCCGCGCCGCCGGGGAAGCCGCAGCACCTCGCGCCGCCACCGGTCGACGGTCGGGGCCGTGTACCGCCACACCAGCCGGGGCACCTCGTAGGTCAGCCGGTTGAGGGGGCCGGGCAGGCGGGCCGGGGCCGGGTAGAGCGGGTTGGGGAACGCACGGGTCGGCAGGTACATCGGGTCCAGGGTGAGCAGCGCGTGGGGCACGCCCAGCCGTTCGGCCAGGTGGTGACCGGCCATCGGGAAGGCGTGGTGGACGACCACGTCGGGCCGGGCGGCGCGGGCGGCCTCCCAGGCGTCGTCCAGCACGCGCCGCAGCGCGGGGCGCCCGGCCGCCAGCGTCCGGGCCACCGTCAGTTCCCGGGGGCCTCCGCGACGGCCGGTCACGGCGTCGCGCAGCGCGGCGGCGAGGCCGTCGTCGAGCGCCGCGAACGGCACCCGGTGCTCCCCGGCGAGGGCGGCGAACGACGCCGGGCCCGCCAGCACGGCCTCGTGCCCGGCCTCCCGCAGCGCCCGGCCCAGCGCCACGAACGGCTCCAGTTCGCCGCGCGTCCCGTAGGTCAGCAGGAAGACCCGCATCGCCGTCCCCTCGCCCGCCCCGCCCTTGGCGGCGGAACACCCCCATCGTACTATCTAATTTTAAAGTGACTAGGGGGTTCGATGGCGGCACGGAGCGGGCGGCCCGGCCTGGTGGTCCTGGCGGCGGTGCTGGGCGTCGTGATGGACGGCGTCGACATGAGCGCGGTCACCGTCGCCAACCCGCTCATCGCCGCGGACCTCGGCGGCGGGCTGGCCGACCTGCAGTGGGTCACCAACGCCTACGTGCTGGCGACCGCCGCCGCGCTGATCACCGCGGGCACGCTGGGCGACCGGTTCGGGCACCGGCGGCTGTTCCTGGTGGGGCTGACCGGCTTCACCGCCGGGTCGGTGCTGGCCGGGACGGCGGGCTCGGTGGAGATGATGATCGTCTGGCGGGCGGTGCAGGGCGCGTTCGGGGCGGTGCTGATGCCGTGCTCGCTGGCGCTGCTGCGGCTGACCTTCCCGCCGCACGAGCTGAAGCGCGTGATCGGGCTGTGGGGCGGGATGATGGCCCTGACGATCGCGGGCGGGCCGTTCGTCGGGGGCGTGGTCGCCGACCTGGCCGGATGGCGGTGGATCTTCTTCGTCAACGTGCCGGTGGCCACGGTCGCCGTCCTCGTCACCGTCCTGGCGGTGCCTTCCGTGCGCGCCCCGGGCTCCGCGCGGGCTCTGGACGTTCCGGGGGCGGTGCTGCTGACCGGGGTCCTGGTCGGCGTGGTGTGGGCGCTGATCCGGGTCCCCTCCGCCGGGTGGGGGGACGCGGCCGTGCTGACGGCGTTCGCGGCGGCCGGGGCGCTGCTGGTGCTGCTGGTGCTGAGGGAACGCCGCGCGGCCGATCCGCTGGTGCCCCCGGCGCTGTTCCGGTCGAGGCCGTTCTCGGCGGGGCTGGCGATCTCGACGCTGGCGCCGGTCCCGATGTTCGGCGCGGTCTTCTTCATCGGGCTCTACCTGCAGAACGTGCGCGGCTTCGGGCCGATGGCGACCGGCGGCGTGCTGGTGTCGGTGCTGGCCCTGTTCGCCTTCGGGGCCCCACTGTCGGGGCTGCTCAACCAGCGGTTCGGGCCCCGGCTGCCGCTGCTGTGCGGGGCGCTGCTGACCATGGCCGGGCTCGCGGGGCTGTCCCGGCTGACGGTGGACACGCCGGTCGCCGCGCTGGTGCCGTTCCTGCTCATGCTGGGACTCGGGGTGGGCTTCACGGCCCCGGCCGCCGCCGAGGTGGTGGTCGGCAACGCCCCGGCGGGCCTGGCGGGGGTGTCCTCCGGGCTCCAGCACACGGCCGGGATGGTGGGCATGTCGCTGGGCATCTCGGTGTACGGCACGCTGGTCGGCTTCCGCATCGACGCCGTCCTGGCCGACCGGCTCGCCGCCGCGGGGGTGCCGCCGGACGCCGCCGCCCGGATCACCGGGCGGATCGGCGAGATCGCGCAGGGCGTCGTGCCCCTGCCCGGCGGGCTGCCCGCCGGGGTGGCGGAGGCCGCCACCGAGGCCGGGCACGCCGCGTTCGTGACCGGGATGCGGCTGGCGCTGCTGGCCGGGGCGGGGGTCGCCGTGGCGCAGGCCGTGCTGGCGTCGCTGGTCGGCGGCCCCGAGCGGGAGTCCGAACCGGACGCGAAGGTCAGCCCGGCACCGTCCATGGATCGGTGACCAGGTCCGACACCCGTACCGACACCGCGCCCGCCAGGTCGCGTTTCAGCCGGGCCGCCGCCGCGCCGAGCCATGGCCGCACCACCGCCCAGGTCCCGGCGTCCACCAGGGCCGGGCCCTCGCCCTCCCGGGCCGCGAGGGCGGCACCGGGCGCGAACCCCCCGGCGACGAAGACGTCCGCACCCGCCCGTGCGGCCTCGGAGCGCAGGTCGTCGCCGGTTCCGCCGTGGAGGGCGACGCTCCGGACGAGCCGTGCGGGGTCGCCCACCATCCGCACTCCGGGGGGCACGGCCGGGAGCCGTTCGGCCAGCCGGGCGGCGAGGGCGGCCAGCGGGACCGGCTCGGGCAGCTCACCCACGCGGCCGTGACCGGTGGATCCGGACGGCTCGGCCAGCACGCACACGTAATACGGCGGCTCCTCGTAGGGGTGTGCGGCGACCAGCGCGGCCAGCACGGCGGCGCGGCGGTCCCGCGGCAGCACCATCTCCACGCG
>DATADI010000156.1:0-3194 GCA_036258615.1 Thermomonospora sp.
GCTCCGACGTCCTCGGTGACCTCGCCGAGGTCACCGGCGACTACGACCGCGCCGCCGCCCTGCACCAGGAGGGCCTGCGCGTCGCCGAGGACCTCCGGCTGTGGACCGACGTCCCCGACAAGCTGTCCCAGCTCGGCCGGATCGCCCTGCTCACCGGGGACGACGCGCAGGCCGACCGGCTCCACGAACGCGCCCGGCGGCTGGCGGTCGAGCAGGGATACACGGTCGGGGAGGAGTTCGCCGAACTGGGCCTCGCCCTCGCGGCCCGGCGGGGCGGCGACCTCGACCGGGCCGAGGCCCTGTACCGCAGGTGGCTGGAGTGGTGCCGCCGCCTCCAGGGCGACTTCGGTGTCGCGTTCATCCTGGCCGAACTGGGCTTCGTCGCCGAACTACGCGGAGACGCCGCCACCGCCCTGGCCCTGCACGAGGAGGGCCTGGCGGCGGCCCGCGCCACCGGCAGCCCCCGCGCCATGGCGCTGGCCCTGGAAGGGCTCGCCGGGGCTCACGCCCTTGCCGGGCGGCATGCCCATGCCGCCGAACTGCTGGGAACCGCCACCGCCACCCGCGAGGCCGTCGGCGCACCCTTGCCCCGGGCCGAACGCACAGACGTGGACCGCATCACCGCGGCCCTGCGGCGCGCCCTCGGCGAGGACGCCTTCACCGCCGCCTTCGAACGGGGCCGCCATCGACGGCTTCCGGCGGAGGAAAGGCCGGAAACTCAGACGGCGCGCCGGGCGACGCGGGAATAGTCCTGCCCCTCGATCTGTGTGATGTCCTGGGCCGTGACCTTGGCCGTGCGGCCCTGCCAGGACTCGCCCTCCATTTCGATCCAGGCGATGCTCGCGTCCCACGAGCCCTCCGGGGACCGTTCCCAGGCGAGCAGGTAGGCGGGGCCCTTCGCGGTTTCCGAGTGGACCATCGGCGGCACATGCGGCATGGGAATTCTTTTACCGGAACCGTCTGACAATGTCCGCCATTGACGGTCAGCGCGGCGGGGGAGCCGTCGAATCGCGCACGACGAGATCCCCCGGCAGCGACCGGGAACGCGGCGCGCCTCCGTCGAGCAGTTCCAGCAGCGCGGCCATTCCCTCCGCGCCCAGCGCCGCCGCCGGGAGCCGCACGGTGGTCAGCTCGGGCTCCAGCGCCGTCGCCAGCAGCACGTCGTCGAACCCGGTGACCGACACGTCGGCGGGCACCTCCAGGCCCAGCGCGCGGGCCGCCTTGTACGCGCCCGCGGCCAGCAGGTCGTCGTCGCAGACCAGGACGGTGGGCCGGTCACGGTTGCGCAGCAGCCGCAGGGCCGCGTCCCGGGCGGCGGCGACGTCGATGGCCGCGTGCGCCCGGGAGAACCGGCCGCCGGGCGCGTCGGTGACGGCGGTGATCAGCGCCTGCCCCCGCGACCGGAACGTCCACTCGTCCACGGCCGCCGCGACGTGGCCGACATGGCGGTGCCCGAGGCCGAGGACGTGCTCGGCGATGCGGGTCATGCCCTCGGCGACGTCGAAGTCGACCGTGGGCGCCGCGTCCGCCGGATCGCTGTCGAGCATGACGACCGGTGCGCCGCCGAACCCGCCGAGGACCCCGGCCGTCATGGACGAGGCGAGGATCCCGTCGATGGCCTCGAACGGCCCGCCCGACGGGCCCTCGGTCTCCGGCCAGGGGTAGACCACGACGCGGAACCCGTGGGCGGCGGCGACCCGCGCCGCACCCGTGTACACGGCCCCGAAGAACGGGCTGGACAGGGTGGGGACCACCAGCAGCACCGTGCCGCTGCGCCCCAGCCGGAGGGTGCGGGCCGCCTCGTTGGGCCGGTAGCCGAGCCGGGTCGCGGCCTCGTGGACGGCCCGCGCCGTGCCCGGGGACACCCGGCCGGTCCACTTGCCGCCGAGCACCAGCGACACCGTGGACTGCGAGACCCCCGCCTCCTGGGCGACGTCCCGGCTGGTCGGACGGCCGTTTCGGGTCACCGGCGGGGACTCCTGTCTCAAGGTGACGGACGAAAACAGGGTAGAGGCGCACCGCTCCGAAGTGGTACGTATGACGCCACGACGTAATACGTATGACCCGGACGAAGGGGGACATGGCGGTGCGCGCCTACCTCGCTTTCCTGCGGCTGCCGTACGCGGGTCGGCTCCTCGGCGGGACCCTCCTGGGGCGGCTGCCGAACGGCATGGGCGCGCTGGCGATCGTGCTCCACGTCCGCGAGGACGGCGGCGGCTACCCGCTCGCCGGTGCCCTGGCGGCGGTGTACGGGCTGGCCACGGCCGCCGGGCAGCCGGTGCTGGGGCGCGCCATGGACCGGCTCGGCCAGCCCCGCGTGCTCACGGCGAGCGCGTGGGGGGCCGCCGCCGGGTTCGGGGCGCTGGCCCTGGTCGGTGCGGACCCCCTCGCCCTGGCGGTCGCGGCCGTGGTGGTCGCCGGGTTCGCCACCCCGCCCCTGGAGGCCGGGCTGCGGGCGCTGTGGCCGATGGTGCTGCCCGGCCCCGCCGAGGTCCGCGCCGCCTACGCCCTGGACGCCGCGTCCCAGGAGGTGCTGTTCACCGTGGGCCCGCTGATCGTGGTGGCCGCGGCGGCGCTGTCCACCGAGACCGCCCTCGTCCTCACCGGAGCCCTCGGCATCGCCGGGACCATGGTCGTCACCTCCTCCCGGCCGTCCCGCCGGTGGCGCGGCGAGCCGCGCGCCGCCGACTGGGCCGGGCCGCTGCGCTCCGCCGGGATGCGCACCATCGTGACCATGCTGGCCTGCGCCGGGATCGCGCTCGGCGTCTACAGCGTCGCGGTGGTCGCCTACGCCGAACGCCTCGACCACGACCTCGCCTCCGGCCTGCTGCTGGCGTCCATGTCCGCCGGGGCGCTGACCGGTGGCCTGGTGTACGGGGCGCGGCCCTGGCCCGGCGAGGACCACCACCGCCTGCCCTACCTGCTCACCGGGCTCGCGCTGGGCTACCTGCCGCTGGCGCTGGCGCCGGGGCTGCCGGTCATGCTGCTGCTGGCGTACCTCAGCGGGATCTTCCTGGCCCCCGTCCTGGCCTGCTCGTTCACGATGGTGGACCGGCTCGCCCCGCGCGGCACCGTCACCGAGGCGTTCGCGTGGATCGTCGCGGCGGTCGGCGCGGGCGCCGCGCTGGGCTCGGCGGTCGCCGGGCTGGGCCAGGACCTGGGCGGCGTGCCCGGCGCGTTCGCGGGCGCGGGCG
>DATADI010000157.1:0-4307 GCA_036258615.1 Thermomonospora sp.
CGCCGCCCCCTCGGCGGCGGGGCCCGTTTCGGCGTCCGCTGGCCGGGACACACCAGGGATCGAGAACTGTCCAGCTCAGATCGGGGGGATTTCCGTGGCGTGCCCTCATGCCGATACACCGGTCACCCAGTTACAGCAGGACGTCGCCGAGGACGCCGTGCTGTGCCTGGTCAACGAGCAGCGCACGGCGAACGGCGTGCCCGCGTTGACCATGCACCCGGCGCTGCGGACCGCGGCCCGCGAGCACGCGAAGGAGGCCGTGCGGCTGAAGTGGTGGGCCGGAGGGGGGAACAAGGTCCACACCAATCCGGAGACGCAGTCGACGCCGCGCACGCGGATCCGGGACGCCGGTTACTGCCCGCCGGATCCGCAGACCACCAACGAGAACTGCTACCACGGCTGGTTCGCGGGAGGTGTGGAGTTCCAGAAGAACATCACGCCGAGAGCGGCCGTGACCTGGTGGATGGGCAGCGACGGCCACCGCCGGACCCTGCTCGATCCCGCCTACCGGGAGACCGGCGTCGGCGTCGTGCTCGGCACGGCGGAGCCGCAGCCCCAGGCCGACGGCGGCGGGGTCTTCGTCCAGACCTTCGGCGGCTGTCCCTGATCCCCACCTGGCCTCGATCACGGTCACCGGTTTCTGGTCGGGGTTCAGGCCGGCTGGTAGGTGAGGTCCAGCACGCCGGTGGTGAAGGTGGTCGAACGGGTGAGCCGGAGGGGGACGCAGGGCGTGCCGCTGGGGAACAGGCGTTGCCCCGTTCCGAGGACCACCGGGTCGACCAGCAGGCGGAGTTCGTCCAGCAGCCCGGCCTCCAGCAGGGCGCGGGTCAGGGTGATGCTGCCGGGCAACTGGACGTTCTTGCCCGGCGTCCGCTTGAGGTCCTTCAGCACGGCGATGACGTCGCCGTCGATCACGGTGGTGTTGTTCCAGCCGGGCTCGCGCAGCGTGGTGGAGGCGACCAGCTTGCGGAGGCCGTTGATCTGGTCGGCCACCGGGCCGGTCCGGTGCGGCCAGACCGCCGCGAACGCCTCGTAGGTGACCCGTCCCAGCAGCAGCGTGTCGGCCTCGGCGTACATCTGGCCGACCGCCGCGCTGATCTCCTCCTCCAGGTACGGGAAGAGCCAGCTCTCCGGTGCTTCGACGATGCCGTCCAGGGAGATGAACAGCCCGGCGACGACTTTACGGCCATGGGTCACTGCAGGTCTCTCCAAGATCAGGGCTGACGCGCCCACGCCGGACGGCAGAGCTGCGGCCGCACCACAAGGACGCGACACGTGTCGTGTCGTGTCGCTAGAGAATGCACCAGGGTCCGGCCCAGCGTCAACACGACACGTGCCGTTTCCTGTAGGGTGATCCACATGCCGAACCCACCCAACCCCGCCCGGCGCAGCCAGAGCAGCCGCCGCGCGATCCTCACCGCCGCGGCGGAGCTGTGCGCGGAGCTCGGCTACGGGCAGGTCACCATCGAGGCGATCGCCGCCCGCGCCGGCGCCAGCAAGAAGACCATCTACCGCTGGTGGCCCTCCAAGGGCGCGGTCATCCTGGAACTGATCGACGAGACCGCGGCCGTCACGGCCGCCCACCCCGACACCGGCGACCTGGTCACCGACCTGCGCACCCAGCTCACCGCGGTCATCGACCTGCTCACGCCATCGCGCACCTCGCCCGTGGCCGGTCTCATCGCCGAGGCGCTCACCGATCCGGACCTGGCCCGGGACCTCAGGGACAGGCTGATCAAGCCACGCATCGCCAAGTTCAGGGAACGCATGCGCGCAGCCCAGGACGCCGGGCAACTGAGTCCTGAGGCCGACCTCGACGTGGCGTTGGACCTGCTGTACGGGCCGCTCTACCACCGGTTCATCTACCACCTCCCCATGCCCGATCCCGATTACCTCGGCATCCTGATCGCGCACGCCCTGCGCGCCCTCAACCCGCCCGCGAACGCCGGGCAGACGGTCGCGAACGCGTCGAGATGACGTAGGCGGGACGAGCAGGGCGCGTGGCAGCGGCCGCCCGCGTCCGTCACGTCCGGTTCGAGGAAGTCGTCCACCCGGCCTTGCCGTCGGCTGCGACGCGGCGACCACCCGCGATCACGGACGGCGGTCGTTCGAGAAGCCACGTTGGGTGCCCCCGGCAGGATTCGAACCTGCAACCTCTTCGCTCTCGACGAAGCGCCTCTGCCTGTTGGACCACGAGGGCGTGGTGCGGCTCCCGGGATTCGAACCCGGAACATCCACTTCCTGAGAGTGGCCTCTCTGCCTGTTGGAGTAGAGCCGCGTGGGATCTGGAGCGGGCGTCATCCGGATCGGCGCGGCGCGGCGAGAAGGGTCAGTGCGCGAGAGACCGGCCACGGCTGGCGGATGACGCCGGAAGCAGTCGGCGGCTTAGTCGCTTCATGGCCGGTCCTCCTTTCGAGGTCGTTCGTCGTGGTGACGGCTATGACGATGCCAGGCGGGGGCCGGCTCGGGCAACGCATTTATTCCGCCCCCGCCCGGTCGGGGGAACGTCAGGTGATGTCGAGGACCGCCTTGCCGTGGAGGCGGCGGTCCAGGAGGGCGCCGACGGCCTCCTCCGCCTTGTCCCAGCCGCCCCGCCAGGTGATCTGCGGGTCGAGGCGGCCCGCGGCGACCTCGGCGGCCAGCCAGGTCAGGTCGGGGGCGAGCCCGGAGCAGGCGAGCAGGTGGAAGGCGGCGATCGTACGGTCGTGGCGGCCCTGGTCGCCGAAGAGCGCACCGAACGGGAACGTCTCGCCGTCACCGGACGAGTGCCCCACGGCCACCAGGGTGCCTCCTCCGGCGAGGCGTTCGTAGGCGGCCACGAGCTGGTCGCCGCCCACCATGTCGATCACACCGTCCACCGGGCCGGAGACCTCGTGCGGGCCGGCGACGACCTCGTCCGCGCCGAGCGCGCGCAGGCCCTCGCCGTGGGCGGCCGGGTCGCCCGTGGAGGCCACGACGGACGCCCCGCCGCGCGCGGCGAGCTGGACGGCGTACCGGCCGACGCCGCCGGTGGCCCCGGTGACCAGGACGCGCCTGCCCAGCAGGGGCCCGATCCGGTGCAGGGCGCGCAGCGCGCTCGCGCCCGCCACCGGGACGGTGCTGATCGCGCCCGCGTCGGCTCCCGGCGGCACGGTCCCGATCAGGGCGGTGTCCACGGCGCGCAGCTCGGCCCATGCGCCGTCGGGGGCCAGCGTGACGACCGGCGTCCCGGCGGCGGGGCCCGTCCCGTCGGCGGCGGCGCGTTCCACCACCCCGGCGGCGTCCCAGCCGAGGACGGTGCCGTCCGGGGAGTTCGCGATGCCGAACGCGACCTCGCCGTAGTTGAGGGACGTCGCGGTCACACGGACGAGCGCCTGGTGGGGGGCGGGCACGGGGTCGGGGACGGTCCCCGGCCGCAGGCCACCGGGTGCGGAACGGTCGACGAGCAGAGCACGCATCAGAATCTCCACCGAGAGGTAAATGCCACTGAGTGCCAAAAGACTACAGGTAGCAAAAGCCCATCGGATACAGTGGGGGGCGATGAACACCGCGACATCCCTGCGGGAGCGCAAGAAGCTCCGCACCCGGCAGGCGCTGATCGACACCGCGCTCGACCGGTTCACCGAGCGGGGCTTCGAGGCGACCACGCTCGACGAGCTGTGCGCCGCCGTGGAGGTCTCCAAGCGCACGTTCTTCCGCTACTTCGCCAGCAAGGAGGACGTCGCCATGGCCCCCACCCAGGACCTGTGGGCGGCCTTCCTGGACGACCTGCGGACCCGGGAGCCGTCCGGGACGCTGCTGGAGCTGTACCAGGAGACGCTGCTGGCGGCGCTCGGCCGGATGCCCGCCGAGGGATGGGCCGACCGGGTGCTGCTCAGCCGCCGGCTCGCCGCCCGGACCCCGTCGATGAACGCCCACGGCCTGCAGTTCTGCGACCGCACGACCCGGGCGGCGCTGGACGTCCTGCGGCAGCGGTTCGGCCTGGACGACCCCCACGACCCACGGCCCCGGCTGGCGCTGGACATGGTGGTCGCCGCGTTCCACTGGGCGCTGGAGGCCTGGACCTTCCATCCCGAGCGCGGTGACCGCGACGACCTCGCCGGCCGCCTCCGCGACGCGTTCGCCGCGCTCCCCGGCACCGTCGCGATGACGGTCGCCTGACCGCCCCCGAACACACGACACCCCGGCCGCCGCGCGTACGCGGAGACCGGGGCGGCGGTACGCGGGCTACTTGGGGCCGGTGCCGAGGACGCTCGTCAGCCACTTGGGCAGGATCGGCTTCAGCGTCTCGGCGGCCTTGCCCGTGAGGGCCCCGGCCTCCGGGCCGA
>DATADI010000158.1:0-4554 GCA_036258615.1 Thermomonospora sp.
CCCGTTCGAGCCACGGTGCCGACTGCCTTTCGGCCTCCCCGCGAAGCACCGGGTGAAGCGCGCAGGCTGGACGTGGGGCCGGGCGGATCGAGTGGTGGCCTCCGGCGAAGGATGCAGCTACACGCTCAACGGGTGCGGCCGGAGCGGGGGCGTACGGGGGCGGGGCAGGGGGAGGGGATGTTTCACGGGAAACGGCGATGGGTGATGAGCGCGTGGAGGGTGGCGCCGAGGTCGAGGCCGGCGGCGGTGAGGGCGCGGGGGAAGAGGCTGGTCTCGGTCATGCCGGGGGCGACGTTGACCTCCAGGAAGTGGGGGTGGCCGGAGGCGTCGACGATGAGGTCGGTGCGGGAGAGGTCGCGGAGGCCGAGGGCGCGGTGGGCGGTGACGGCGGCGGTGGCGGCCTGGTGGGCGGCCTCGGGGGTGAGGCGGGCGGGGGTGACGAACTCGGTGTCGCCGGCGTCGTAGCGGGCGGTGTAGTCGTACAGGCCGCCGGCGGGGACGATCTCGACGGCGGGGAGGGCGACGGGCTCGCCGTCGCGTTCGATGACGCTGACGGCGACCTCGGTGCCCGCGACATGGCGTTCGATGAGGGCGGTGTCGCCGTACGCGAAGCAGCCGACCATGGCGGCGGGGAGGTCGGCGGCCTCGCGGACGACGGACACGCCGAGGGCGGAGCCGCCGCGGGCGGGCTTGACGAAGAGGGGGAGGCCCAGCCGGGTCACCACGAGGTCCAGGACGGCGGTGGCGCCGAGGTCGTGGAAGACCTCCTTGGGCAGGGTCACCGACGGGGGAGTGGCCAGGCCCGCGGCGCGGACCACGGCCTTGGCGGTGGGCTTGTCCCAGGCGACCCGGCAGGCGTCGGGTCCGGCGCCGAGGTAGGGGACGCCGGCGAGGTCCAGGACGTCGCGGATGGCGCCGTCCTCGCCCATGCTGCCGTGCAGGACGGGGACGACGATGTCGGGCGGGCTGGCGCGCAGGGCGTCCAGCAGGGTGGCGTCGGCGTCGCGGAGTTCGACGTCCAGGTCGAGGGAACGCAGGGCGTCCGCGACACGGCGGCCGGAGCGCAGCGAGACCTCGCGCTCGTACGAGAGTCCTCCGGCGAGGACGATGACGTGGCCGAGTTCGGGTGCGGTCGGGTCGGCCAACGTCGTCCTCCTCAGGATGCGGATCTAGGGTGCGTCGGGGCCGGGAGTGTCGACGCCGGGTCGTTCCGGCGCACGTCCCGTACCGAAAGTGTCCCGCAGTTCGAGTTCGCGCTCGACCACGGTGGCCAGCCGCCGGACGCCCTCGCGGATCCGGCCGGGCTCGGGGTAGCAGTACGACAGCCGCAGGTGCCGCCGTCCCTGGCCGTCGGCGTAGAAGCCGGTGCCGGGGACGTACGCGACGCGGTTGGCGATCGCGCGCGGCGCCATCGCCTTGGAGTCCAGGCCCTCCGGCAGGGTCAGCCACACGAAGAAGCCCCCGGCGGGGCGGGTCCAGGTGGTGCCCTCGGGCATCATCGCCGCCAGGGACTCCAGCATCGCGTCGCGGCGTTCCCGGTACATCTCGCGGAACGCCTTGATCTGCTGCCGCCACGGCTGCGTCGTCAGGTACTCGCGGACGGCGAACTGGTTGAAGCTGGAGTGGCTCAGGATCGCCGACTCGGCCGCCAGCACGAGCTTCGCGCGGACCGCGTGCGGCGCCAGCGCCCAGCCGATCCGGAAGCCCGGCGCGAACGTCTTGGAGAACGAGCCGAGGTAGATCACGTGGTCGGGGTCGTCGGCGCGCAGCGCCCGCATCGGCTCGCCGTCGAAGCCCAGCAGCCCGTACGGGTTGTCCTCGACGACCAGCACCCCGTACGACGCGCACACCGCGAGGATCTCGGCGCGGCGGGACGCGGTGAGCGTGACCCCGGCCGGGTTCTGGAACGTGGGGATCGTGTACAGGAACTTGACCCGCCGTCCGTCGCGGCGCAGCCGTTCCAGCGTCTCGCGCAGCGCGGCGGGGTCGAGCCCGTGGTCGTCCAGCGGGACGTGCACGACGTCCGCCTGGTACATGGCGAACGTGCCGAGCGCGCCGACGTACGAGGGGGCCTCGGCGAGCACCACGTCACCGGGATCGACGAAGATCCGGGTGATGAGGTCGAGCGCCTGCTGGGAGCCGACCGTGACGATCACGTCGTCGGGGGAGCCGTGCACCCCCTCCAGGGCCATCACCTCGCAGATGCGCGCCCGCAGCTCGGGGTCGCCCTGGGCGGAGGCGTACTGGAGGGCCTCGGCGCCGCGCCGCTGCGTCAGCTCACCGAGCATGTCGCCGACGATGTCGAGGGGGAGCGCGGCGACGTACGGCATGCCGCCCGCCAGCGACACCACCTCCGGCCGGGAGGCCACCGCGAACAGGGCCCGGATCTCGGAGGCGACCATCCCGGCGGCACGGGCGGCGTAGCGGTCGGAGTAGGGGTCTGTACGCGTGTGCTCGTGCACGGTTACCTCCGGAGCCTGGGACCACTTGAGCAAACTACGTGATCGTCGTCCCTGCGTGGACTGGGCCCCCGGTAGGAAGCCGATCTTCCCGCCCCTGACGGGTCGGTGCCGGTTCCTCGAAGGTCCCGTCCGATACGATGCCGGAAGGGAGCGGCGGGTTGCGGGAGATCCGTGAACCCGCCTCAGGCAGCCCGTGGACGGGCGCGGGAACAAGCACCAGGGGGTGCCGATCTGGTGTCGCGTCGGCTCGTCAACGTCACGCTCGACAACCTGGACGATCTGCCGCGCAGGTGCCGGGCCTGCGTCTTCTGGGAGCTGGACCCGGTCAGCGGCGAACGCGCGGCCGAGGCCGGCGATCCGGCCCTGGAGAAGGAGGCCTGGATCTCCTCCACCCTGCTGGAGTGGGGGAGCTGCGGCAAGATCGTGTACGTGGACGGGGTGCCCGCCGGGTTCGTGCTGTACGCCCCGCCGCTGTACGTGCCGCGCTCGGTGGCGTTCCCGACCAGCCCGGTGAGCGCGGACGCGGTGCTGCTGATGACCGCGCACGTGCTGCCGGAGTTCGCGGGCGGCGGGCTGGGCCGGATGCTGGTCCAGGGGGTCGCCAAGGACCTGGTGCGCCGCGGTGTGAAGGCGATCGAGGCGTTCGGCGACCTGAAGGGCGAGGAGGGCGGCTGCATGGTCCCCGCCGACTACCTGCTGTCGGTGGGCTTCAAGACCGTCCGCCCCCACCACCGCTTCCCGCGCCTGCGGCTGGAGCTGAAGTCGGCGCTGTCGTGGCGCGAGGACGTCGAGGTCGCCCTGGAACGGCTGCTGGGCTCGATGACCCCGGAGGGCGCGCTCCGGCCCGTCTAGGACGCGGTCGCCTCAGACGTGCTCCATGACGATGACCGCCGTGGTGTCCGGGGCGAGGGCCTCGAAGAGGTGCGGCGCGTCGCCCGGATAGGTGACGTAGTCGCCCGGCCCCAGCTCCACCGGCTCCTCCGTGGGGCCGACCAGCGCCCGCCCGGTGCCGAGGATCACGTGCTCGGTGGTGCCCGGCATGTGCGGGTCGGAGACGCGGGGCTCGCCCGGCTGCGCGCCGATCCGGTACAGGTCGCGGCGCGCGTGCGGGGGGCAGGACGCCAGCAGGGTGGCGGCGTAGCTCGCCTGCTCGGAGTACGTGACGGTGCCCTCGCCCACCCGGATCACCCGGACGCTGGGCCGCGGCGGATCGACCAGCCGGCTGAACGGCACCCCGAGGGCGACGCCGAGCGCCCACAGCGTCTCCACGCTCGGGTTGCCGTTGCCCGCCTCGAGCTGCGACAGGGTGGACTTGGCGATGCCCGCCCGCCGGGCCAGCTCGGTGAGGGACAGCCCGGCGCGCTCCCGTTCCCGGCGGAGGGACATGGCGATCAGCGCGATCGGGTCGGAGGTCATGCTGTTCGCTCCAGCGGTCGTAATGTTCGGTTTGACGAACTACGGTCGATGTGTTCACCATACTGGACATGCGTTCGGAATGGCGAACAATCGACCGGGCCACGCTCCGCGACATCGGCGTGGTCAGCCTCGCCGACGCGATCGTCGGGGCCTCCTTCGGCGCCATCGCCGTGGCCGGAGGGCTGGACGTGTGGGTCCCGGTCGCCCTGTCCCTGCTGGTCTTCGCCGGCGGGGCCCAGTTCGCCGCCGTGGGCGTCGTGCTGGGGGGCGGCAGCGCCGTCGCCGCCGTCCTGGCCGGCCTGATCCTGAACGCCCGGCTCCTGCTCTTCGGCTTCGCCGTCACCGACGTCCTCGGCGACCGTCGCACCACCCGCCTGGCGGGCGCCCACCTGCTGACGGACGAGTCCCTGGCGTTCGCCCTACGGCACACCGACCCCGCCCGCCGCCGCACCGCCTACTGGACCTGCGGCCTCGCCATCTTCGTCTCCTGGAACCTCGCCGTCCTGCTCGGCGCCCTGGCCGGCGGCGCCATCGGCGACCCCGCCGCCCTGGGCCTCGACGCCGCCTTCCCCGCCGTCCTGCTGGCCCTGGTCCTCCCCGCCCTGACCGACCGCCGCACCCGCCACGCCGCCCTCCTCGGCGCCACCGTCGCCGTCGCCACCACCCCCTTCCTGCC
>DATADI010000159.1:0-3500 GCA_036258615.1 Thermomonospora sp.
CTCACCGCACCGGCGGGCCGTTCCGCATGTCCCCGGCGCCGCGCGTCCCGGCCGCCGCCCGCACCAGCGGCAGGGTCCGGTACGGGATCTGGGTGGCCAGCGAGATCACCGACGAGGCCCGCTCCACCCCGGACACCGCCACCACCTGGTCGATCACCCGCTGGAGGTCGGCGTTGCTGCGGGCCACGATCCGGCACAGCATGTCGCCGGGCCCGGTGATGGTGTGCGCCTCGATCACCTCGGGGATCGCCGCGAGCCGCTCGGCGACCGGGTCGTGCCCGCCGGGCTGGCGGATCTGCAGGGTGACGAACGCGGTCACCGTGTAGCCCAGCGCCGCCGGATCGACCTCGGGCCCGTACCCGCGGACGACCCCCTCGCGCGCCAGCCGGTCCAGCCGTGCCTGCACGGTGCCGCGCGCCACGCCCAGCCGCCGGGACGCCTCCAGGACCCCGATGCGGGGCTCGGCGGTGAACAACGCGATCACCCTGCCGTCGAGTTCGTCGATCGCCATGCCGCGACCCTCCCGGAACGATGGTCAGGCTGTACAGATCGCCGGGCCTTACCGGTTAGACGCTGTACAGATTGTCCAGTGTTTCAGGTCACTCTTGCACAGCTTGTCGACCCAGGCGGACATTGAGCCCATGAAGGACGCATTTCCTGTCAAGGGCATGGACGCCGTCGTCTTCGCCGTCGGCAACGCGAAGCAGGCCGCGCACTACTACTCGACCGCGTTCGGCATGCGCCGGGTGGCCTACCGGGGGCCGGAGACGGGAAGCCCGGACGAGACCGCCCACGTCCTGGAGTCCGGCGGGGCCCGGTTCGTGCTGCGCGGGCCGGTGCGGGCGGGCACCGACCTGGGCCGCCACGTCGCCGAGCACGGCGACGGGGTGGTGGACCTGGCCATCGAGGTCCCCGACGTCGAGGCCGCCTACGAGCACGCGGTCGCGCACGGCGCCGAGGGCCTGGAGAAGCCGCACTCGGTGGAGGACGAGCACGGCGAGGTCCGGTTGGCCGTCATCGCCACCTACGGCGAGACGCGGCACACGCTGGTGGACCGCTCCCGGTACTCCGGCCCCTACCTGCCAGGGTACGTGGCGGCGGAGCCGGTCGTGGAGCCGCCCGCCCGGCGGTACTTCCAGGCCATCGACCACTGCGTGGGCAATGTGGAGCGGATGGACGAGTGGGTGGACTTCTACCACCGCGTCATGGGCTTCACCGACATGGCCGAGTTCATCGGCGACGACATCGCCACCGAGTACTCCGCGCTGATGTCGAAGGTGGTCGCCGACGGCACCCGCAAGGTGAAGTTCCCGCTCAACGAGCCCGCCGAGGGACGCCGCAAGTCGCAGATCGAGGAGTACCTGGAGTTCTACGGCGGTCCCGGGGTGCAGCACATCGCGCTGGCCACCAACGACATCCTGAGCGCGGTGGACGGGATGCGGGCCGCCGGGGTGGAGTTCCTCGACACGCCCGACTCCTACTACCAGGACCCCGAGCTGCGGGAACGCATCGGCGAGGTCCGCGTGCCGGTGGAGGAGCTGCGGAAGCGCCGGATCCTGGTCGACCGCGACGAGGACGGCTACCTGCTGCAGATCTTCACCAAGCCGGTGCAGGACCGGCCCACCGTGTTCTTCGAGCTGATCGAACGGCACGGCTCGCTGGGCTTCGGCAAGGGCAACTTCAAGGCGCTGTTCGAGGCCATCGAGCGGGAGCAGGCCCGGCGCGGCAACCTGTGAGCCCGCCGGCCGTGTGACCGCTTCCGGCCAAGGCCGGTCAAAGATCGGGTCGTCCCCGGGCGTGGCGCGGTTTGACCGGCATGTCGCGTGCCGACCTAGTCAGGCATGACGCAACCGCCGCAGAACCCGCCGCCCGGGGAGGAGCCCTGGCGTCCCCCACCAGGCGGTCCACCCGGCCAGCCGGGCCAGCCGGGCCAGCCGGGTCAACCAGGGCAGCCGGGCCAGCCGGGTCAGCCGCCGCCGTGGCCGCCGGGCTCCCCGGGGGCCCCGGGCCCGGCGGGGGGTCCACCGGGGCCGGGGGCCCAGCCGCCGCCGTACGAGGGCGCCTACGGGGGCCCGCCTCCGCCGGGGGGCGGCTACGGGGGCCTGCCGTCCTACGGGGGCCCGGCGGGCGGCTACCAGGACCCGGCCGCCGGGCTGGCGAGCCGGTGGGCCCGGCTGGGCGCGGCGCTGATCGACACGATCCTGCTCAGCGTCGTCATCGGCCTGCTGACCCTGCCGTTCATCGACTGGGGCCGAGTGTTCGAGAACGAGGCCGGCGAGGTCACCTACGACCCCGCCGGGCAGTGGGCGGGCAACCTCATCGGCATCCTGGTGGCCTTCCTGTACTACTGGCTGCTGACCTACAAGTGGGGCCAGACGCTGGGCAAGAGGCTGCTCGGCATCCAGGTCGTCCGGGTCGTGGACGGCGGCGGGGTCACCCAGGGGCAGGCGGTCGGCCGGGCGGCGTTCTACACGGTGCTGGGCGGCGTCTGCGCGTGCGTGGGGCTGGTCGACGTCCTGTGGATCCTGTGGGACCCGCGGCGGCAGGCCCTGCACGACAAGGTGGCCCAGACCGTGGTGCGCAAGGTGGTTCCGGGTGGGCCGGATCCGTACGCGGGGCGTTGAGCAAGCGCGACACGGCTTACTGATCCGACCTTTAGGCCAGGCCGTCTAGGCTTGCCCCGTGATGACGGCCGGAAAATCCCGCATTGCCCTGCTGAACGCCCCCCGGGCCGCGCTGAGCGGCGCCCTGGTCCTCACGCTGGCGGGCTCACTGACGGCATGCCAGATCTCGTTTCGGGACGACGACCCCGAGCCGGTGGGGCCGACCGGGCCGGGCTCCCTGGCGGGCCCCGGCGGGCGTGACAGCGCCGGTGACTCGTACGTGCCCGGCGACGGCAACGGCGGCTACGACGTCCAGCACTACAAGCTGGCCCTGGACATCCGCCCCGGCCAGGCCACCGAGCTCACCGGCACCGCGGAGATCACCGCCAAGGCCACCGAGCGCCTCGACCGCTTCAACCTCGACCTCACCGGGCTCACGGTCTCGGACGTGCGGGTCGACGGGGCCGCCGCCCGGCACGAGCGGCAGGCCAGCGAGCTGATCATCGCCCCGGCCAAACCGCTGGCCAAGGACGCCAACTTCACCGTCACCGTGCGGTACTCCGGGACCCCCCGGCCGGTCTCCAAGCCTCCGCTGGGCATCTACGGCTGGGTGCGGACGCCCGACGGGGTGTTCGTGGCCTGCCAGCCGAGCGGGGCGCACACCTGGTTCCCCAGCAACGACCACCCCAGCGACAAGGCCACCTTCGAGTTCCAGGTGACCGTCCCGCCGGGGCTGACCGCCATCGCCAACGGCGAGCCGGTCGGCGGGCTGCCCGGCGGCGGCTCGGGCGACCCGGGGCCCGGCGGGGGGCCGGGCCCGATCGTGCCGAGCCCGACCAGCGGGGGCGGTGCCCCGCCCGGCGGCGTGATCAGCGTGGGGCACCGGGCCGCCGCGCC
>DATADI010000160.1:0-22960 GCA_036258615.1 Thermomonospora sp.
GGGCGCTGCGCGGCGCGGGCGGCGCGTTCGGCCCGGCGCTGGCCCGGCTGCGCGCCTCGCTGGCCGACCAGGGGCTGTCGGCGGACGTGTCGGTGCGGCCCCGCCACCTGTACGCGGTCCACCAGGACTTCGGCGGTGACGTGGTGGGCCTGCGGCCGTGCGAGGCGGCCCGGGTGCTGATCGTGGTCGACGGCGACGACCGGGACTGCTACGTCGCGCTGGGCGCGGCGCACGCGGCGCTGCATCCGTGCCCGGGGCGGGTCAAGGACTACATCGCGCTGCCCAAGTTCAACCTCTACCAGGCGCTGCACACGCGGGTGATCAGCCCGGACGGCGACCCGCTGGAGGTCATCATCCAGAGCCGGGCCATGCACCCGGTCGCCGAGTACGGGATCGTGGCGCACATCCGGGACGCCGGTGACGGCGCCGCGACGGCCGACGCGGTGGCGGGGCGGCGCGACCTGGTGTGGCTGAGCCGTCTGCTGGCCTGGCAGTCCGACGCGCCGTCCGCCGACTTCCTGGACGGCCTGCGCACCGACCTGGCCGGGGGCAACATGGCGGTGTTCACGCCGACCGGCGAGATCGTGGCGCTGCCCGCCGGGGCGACCGCCCTGGACTTCGCGTACGCGCAGGGCGCCGAGACCGGTGACCACAGCATCGGGGCGCTGCTGAACGGCAGGCTCGCCCCGTTGTCGGCGGAGCTGCGCAGCGGTTACGTGGTGGAGATCCTCACCGACCCGGAGGGCTGCCCGTCGGCCGACTGGCTGGACGTGGCGACGACCGCCCCGGCCCGGGTGCACATCCAGCAGTGGCTGTCGCGGCGCCGCGCCGAGGAGGTGTCCGACCTGGGCCGCCGCCGGCTGGTCCGGGCGCTGGCCGACCGCCGGGTGGACCTGCTGGCGGCCGAGGCGCACGGCGAGACGCTGGCGATCGCCCGCGACCTGGGGTACGCCGAGATCGACGACATGTACGCCGCGCTCGGCACGGGCGCGCTCCCGCTCGACGACCTGCTGGCCCGCTTCGGCTCCTGACCGGACGGGCGGTCAGGGCCCGGCGTCCAGCAGCCGGGTCACCGCGTCGCGGACCAGCGCGCGGACCTCGGCGGGGTCGTCCAGGTGGCTGCTGGTGGCCAGGCCGTCGCGCAGGACCACCAGCATCGCGGCGGTGCGGTCGGGGTCGGGGTGCCCCTCGGCCGCCAGCAGCGCGGTCAGCAGGTCCCGGAACCAGCGGCGGTGGTCGGCGACGGCCGCCCGGACCGGATGCCCGGGGTCGGGGTACTCGGCGGCGGCGTTGCAGAACGGGCAGCCGCGGAACCCGGGGCCGCAGCCGACCTCGCCGACGATGTCGAAGATGGTCAGCAGCGTCTCGCGGGGCGCGGTGCGCGGGAGCCCCGCGGCGGCGGCGCGATGGCGGGCGCTCTCGTCCTCCAGGTAGGCGCGGACCAGGTCGTCCTTGGCCGGGAAGTGGTGGTAGAAGGTCGCCTTGGCCACCCCCGCCTCGGCGATGATGCGGTCGACGCCGACGGCGCGGATGCCCTCGGCGTAGAACAGGGCGGCGGCGGTGGCCAGGATGCGGTCGCGGGCGGGGGCCGCTCCCCGCCGCTCCGGGCGCTGCACCGTGATCACCCCTTGACGGTACCAGACAGATCTGTCTACCCTCGGTCCCGATACAGACAGACAGGTCTGTCTATTATGAGAGGACCTTCATGGGCAGCATCTACACCGCGATCGCCACCGCCTCCGGCCGGGACGGGCGGGCGGTCTCCTCCGACGGCAGGCTGGACGTGACGCTGGCGCGGCCAAAGGAGCTGGGTGGCGACGGCGTGGGCACCAACCCCGAACAGCTGTTCGCAGCCGGGTACGCCGCCTGTTTCACCAGCGCGATGCAGCTCGTGGCGGCGCGGCAGAAGGTGGACGTGACCGACGCCTCGGTGACCGCCGAGGTCGGCCTGGCGCCCAACGGTTCGGGGGGCTTCTCGCTGGAGGTCACCCTGCGCGCCGAGCTGCCCGACCACCTGTCCGCCGAGCAGCGGCGGGAGCTGCTGGAGGCCACCCACCAGGTGTGCCCGTACTCCAACGCCACCCGGGGCAACATCCCGGTGGACGTGGTCGTCGAGTGACGCGGGGCGGCGGGGCCGCCGTGCCGGACGCCCGGCACGACGGCCCCGCACCGGCTACTCCTCGGGGTAGCGGGACAGGACGATGACGTCGGCCTCGAAGCCTCGGGCCTCCCAGAAGGCACGGAACCCGGGGTCGTCGGCGGGGCCGGGGGCGCTCAGCACCACGGCGCCGCGTTCCCGCAGGTCGGCGACGGCGGCGTCGGCGAGCGCGCCGCGCAGCCCGCGTCCGCGGTGCTCGGGCAGCACGTACAGTTCGTTCAGCTCGCCGCCGGGGCACGGCAGCAGGCCGTCCTCGTCGTCGACGCGGTAGCTGATGAACCCGACGATGACGCCGTCCTCCACGGCGACCAGCGTGGCGGTGTCGCGGTGCCAGGCGGAGACGTCCAGCATCCGGGCGATGTTGCGGAACCCCTCGGGGCTCAGCGGGCCTCCGTCGGGGATCTCCGCCCCCATACGGCTCCACAGGGCGGCGACGGTCTCGCCCTCGCCGTCGCGAATGCGCCTGATCTCAGGCACGGTGAAGCTCCTCTCCGTTGCGGTTCGTGGTCGATGAGGCCGTGCGAACCGGCACGGAGGGGCACGGGGCCGCCTGGTGCGGCAGGGCTTCTAGCGTCAACCGGGCATGGCGTCACCGTAGCCCGTTCAGCCCCAGGGGTCCACGCCCGGCGGGCCGGGCCAGCGGGCGGAGACGGACGCGGTGGCGGCGAGCAGCCCGGTCACCACCAGGCCGGTCGCCAGGTTGATGGCGGCGGTGGCCAGCCGGGCCTGCGGGTCGCCCCGCACCACCAGCGGGACGATCGTGGCGATGGCGGTGACCGGCCCGCACACCCACGCCATCGCCCCGACCGGCCGTGGCGACACCGCCATCAGGACGTGCAGCATCGCCACCGCCTGCACGGTGAGGGCCGCCGCGCACAGCGCGTACGCCGCGCCGACGGTCACCGCGTCGGCGTGGGGGCCGACCGGCACCGGCACCGGGACGCCCAGCACGCCCCGCGCCAGGGCCCCGCCCGCCACGGTCACCAGGGCCGCGCACAGGGCGGTGGCCAGCCCGCCCGCCCACAGCCGGCCGACCCTGATCTCGGGGCCGGCCGACAGGGCGCTGTGCAGGGCCACGAAGCCCCGGTAGCGGTCCAGCGAGGCCTCCCGGGCCCGCCGGGCGGTCGCCGGGCAGCGGTAGGCCCGCCGCAGGGGCCGCCGCGTGGGTCCGCGCGGGCGGGCGCGGGATCTTCGCGGGTCGTCCGGAGCGGGCCCGAAGGGCACTCTGGTCATGCCATCCCCCAAACGGCGCACAGTGCGCCGAACGGCACAATCCGTCCCTGCACCTGTTGCCGTCCGGGGCCCGGTCAAGACCAAGCGGGCGCAATAAGCGGGTCAGCCGGGGACCGGGCCGACCCGCGACACGGTGGCCACCACCTCGTCGACCAGCCCGTACTCCTTGGCCTGCGCGGCGGTGAACCAGCGGTCGCGGTCCCAGTCCCGCTCGATCTGGCCGACCGGCTGCCCGCTGTGCTGGGCGATCTTCTCGGCCATGGTGGTGCGCACGAAGCGCAGCTGCTCGGCCTGGATCTTGATGTCGGACACCGAGCCCCCGATGCCGCCGGACGGCTGGTGCATCATGACCCTCGCGTGCGGCAGCGCGTACCGCTTGCCCGGGGCCCCCGCGCACAGCAGCACCTGCGCCATCGACCCGGCGAACCCGAGCGTGAGCGTGGCGACGTCGTTGGGGACGTACTGCATCACGTCGTAGATCGCCATGCCGGCCATGACCGACCCGCCCGGCGAGTTGATGTACAGCTGGATGTCGCTGCGGCCGTCCTCGGCCGACAGCAGCAGGATCTGCCCGCAGATCCGGTTGGCGATCTCGTCGTCCACCTCCTGGCCGAGGAAGACCACCCGCTGCCGCAGCAGCCGCTGGAACACGTCCTCACCGGTCGTGGGATGCGTGACGGTCACACGCTCACCCGCCTTCTCGTCGCATTGTGCAATGACAATTCGACGGTAAAGGGACACCCCGCCGCGGACCTACGAAAATTCGCCCGGAGCGGATTACTCGGTCAGCGGATTTTCGCCCAGAACGGATAAGCTTTCCGCGAATTCGGTTGACGGGAGGCCGTGGAATGAGAATCGCGCCGGGCGACCTGGTCACGGTGGTCGCGCCGAGCGGCCCGGTCGCGGCGGACGCGCTGCGGCGCGGGGCCGCCGTGCTGGAGGGCTGGGGGCTGCGGGTGCGGGTGGCGCCGCACGCCGGGGAGTCCACCGGCTACCTGGCCGGTCCCGACACCGCCCGCGCGGCGGACTTCACCGAGGCGTGGGCCGACCCGGAGGTCCGCGGGGTGTTCTGCGCCCGCGGCGGGTACGGGGCGCAGCGCATGGTGGACCTGGTCGACTGGGGCCGGGTCCGGGCGGCGGGCCCGAAGGTCTTCGTGGGGTGCAGCGACATCACGCCGCTGCACGCGGCGGTGGCGCGCCACCTGGGGCAGGTGACCTACTTCGGGCCGGTGACCGCGGGGGTGGCGCTCAGCGAGGACCGGCCGACGGCCGACGCGCTGCGCCGGGCCGTGTTCGACGGCGTGGAGTCGGTGGCGGCGCCCGAGGGTGAGGCGCTCGTCCCCGGCACCGCCGAGGGCGTGCTGCACGGCGGCACCGTCACGCTCCTGGCCACCAGCGTCGGCACCCCGGAGGGCGTCCCGCCGCGCGGTGACCGCATCGTCTTCCTGGAGGACGTCACCGAGGCCCCCTACCGGCTCGACCGCTCGCTGACGCAGTTGCTGCGCTCGGGCTGGTTCGAGGGCGTGTCGGGGATCGTGCTCGGGTCGTTCATCGACTGCGGGCCTGAGGCGGAGGTGCGCGCGATGCTGCTCGACCGCCTCGGCCCGCTGGACGTACCGATGCTGTGGGGGCTTCCGGCCGGGCACGGCCGCACCCAGCTCACGCTTCCGTTCGGGGCGACCGCCCGGCTGTCGGCCGACACCGGCATACTGCGGTTCGCCGTGTGAGTCCCGCCGGGTGAGCCTCGCCGCGAGAGGTCAGCGGGCGCGGAGCGGCGCGCCCACCTCGTGCATGTGGCCGAGCGCCTGCCGGTAGGACTCCCACAGGCCGGTCTCGGTGTACGGCAGGCCGACCCGGCGGCAGTGCTCGCGCACCAGCGGCTGGACCTTGCGCAGGTTGCAGCGGGGGACGCTCGGGAACAGGTGGTGCTCGATCTGGTAGTTGAGGCCGCCGAGCAGCCAGTCGGTCACCACGCCGCCCCGGACGTTGCGGGAGGTGAGCACCTGGCGGCGCAGGTGGTCCCACCGCTCCCCCGGGCCCGGCATGGCCATGCCCTTGTGGTTGGGCGCGAACACCGACCCCAGGTGCACCCCGAACAGCGCCTGGTGGAGCAGCACGAACGTCACCGCCTGCGCGACGGGCAGCAGCGTGAACGCCAGCGAGAAGTACACCGCCACGTGGACGAGCAGCAGCCCGCCCTCCAGCAGCCGCTCCCGCCCGGACAGGCGGCGCAGGTCCAGGGCGCCGGCGAGCTTGAGCGCCCAGCCCTCCATGGTCAGCAGCGGGAAGAACAGCCGGGCCTGGTTGCGGGTCATCCAGGCGGCGAACCGGCGCCGTCCGGCGGCCTGCTCGGCGGTCCACACCAGCACGCCGACCGCCACGTCGGGGTCCTTGTCGACGTGGTTGGGGTTGGCGTGGTGCCGGTTGTGCTTGTCGTTCCACCATGCCGAGCCCATGCCGGTCAGCACGTTCCCGAACAGCAGCCCGAGCCACCGGTTGACCCGCGCCGACCGGGCGATCTGCCGGTGCCCGGCGTCGTGGCCGAGGAACCCGGTGCGGGCGCTGACCACCGCCAGCGGAACGGCGAGCGCCACCGCCCACCACGACCCGCCCGCCAGCGCGACACCGGCCCAGATCGCGGCCGTCGCGAGCAGGTTCAGGGCGATGACGGCGGTGTAGTACCCGCGTCGGCGGTCCAGCAGCCCGCTCTCGCGGACCCGCCGGGACAGCGGCGCGAAGTCGCTGCCGGAGGGGCGGGCGGGTGCGCGGGCTGGCGCGGGAGCGGTGGCGAGGGTCTGTGGCATGAACGATCCCCTGACGTCGTCGGTCGGTGATCGAACGCTATGGACCGGAGGGCCGGGACCTCGCCCCGCTGGGGAGCCAGATCGGGTCTGGTCCTCAGGTCCCGGTCGCGCCCGGCGGGCTACCCGCCCCGCATGACCCCCGCGTACGGTCAGGAGACGATGAACTGGGTGGCGGCCAGGTCCCGGTACAGCTCGTCGGCCTCCAGCAGCTCGGCGTGCGTGCCCACCGCCCGCACCCGCCCGGCGTCCAGCACGACGATGCGGTCGGCGCTGGTGACCGTGGACAGCCGGTGCGCGATGACCATCACCGTGGTGGTGCGGGCGATGTCCTCCACCGCCTCCCGCAGGGCCAGCTCGTTGGCCGCGTCGAGCTGCGAGGTGGCCTCGTCCAGCAGGAGGAGGCGGGGGCGGCGCAGCAGGGCGCGGGCGATGGCCACCCGCTGCCGCTGCCCGCCGGACAGGGTGGTGCCGCGGTGCCCGACCCGGGTGTCCAGCCCGTCGGGCAGCCGTTCCAGCAGCCCGGCCAGCCGGGTCCGGGCCAGGACCTCCAGGATCTCCTCGTCGGTGGCGGCGGGGGCGGCGTAGCGGAGGTTGTCGCGCAGCGTCCCGGCCATGATGGGGGCGTCCTGCTCGACGTAGCCCATCACGGCGCGCAGCTCGGGCAGCGGCCAGTCCCGCACGTCCCGGCCGTCCACGGCGACCACCCCGCCGTCGCACTCGTAGAACCGCTCCAGCAGCGAGAACAGTGTGGTCTTGCCCGCTCCCGACGGGCCCACCAGCGCCGTCATGCCCGCGCCGGGCACCTCGAACGACACGTCCCGCAGCACCTCGCCGAGGTCCTCGGCGTACCGGAAGTGGACGTTGCGGAACGACACCGACGCCGCCTCCCCGGTGGGGGCCGCGACGGGCTTCCCGTCGCTCACCGGCTCGGTCGGCATCAGCTCGACCTCGCGCATCCGCCGCACCGCCGCCAGGCCCGACTGCCACGCGGTCGCCGCCTGCACCACCTGCGAGATCGGCAGGGTCAGGTAGAACAGGTACAGCAGGAACGCGATGAGCGACGACACCTCCATGGCGCCCGACGCGACCCGCGCGCCGCCCACGCCGAGCACCACCAGGAACGCGATCTGCACGGCCAGCCAGGCCGTCACGCCGGAGATCGCCTCCCAGCGCGCCCGTTCCACCCCGTGCGTCCACGCCTCCTGGGCGGCTCCGCCGGCCTCCTCGCTCTCGCGGACCTCCGCGCCGCTCGCCTTGACGGTCCGCAGCGCCCCGAGCGACCGTTCCAGGACGGCGCCCATCTCCCCGATGGCCGTCTGCGCCCGTTCGTTGGCCCGCGCGATCCGCGGCATCACCCACAGCAGCGACACGCCGATCACGACGAGCACCGCCAGCGTCGCGGCGAGCAGCACCACGTCCATGACGCCCATCAGGACGACCGAGGCGACGAGGATGAACGCGCCGTTCAGGCCGTCCACGATGCCGTGCCCGGCGACGGTCTGGAGCAGGGTGGTGTCGGAGGTGACCCGCGACATCAGGTCGCCCGGCTTGGCCCGGTCGACCGCGCCCATCCGCAGCCGCAGCAGCCTGCCGATCAGCCGCCGCCGCGCCGCCAGCACCACGCTCTCGGCGGTCCGTTCCAGCAGGTACGCGCTGAACGCGGCGATGGTCGCGCCGCTGAGCACCACGGCCGTCAGCAGCGCGAGCGGCCGCCACAGGGACTCGTCACGGCCCAGCGCGTCCACGACCATCTTGGCGGCGAGCGGCTCGACCAGCCCGGCGACCCCGCCGACGAGACCCAGCACCCCGGCCAGGACCACCACGCGGCGATGGGGACGGATGTGGGCCAGCAGCGACCGCCACGCGGGCTCTCCGGCAACCCCGGCGTTCGTCATGGGTCACCACGCTAGGGACGCTCCGGGCCTTGTTCCTCGGCCCTCGGGATCAACCCGCGGCCGGGCGGGTCCGCCCCTCGGAGGACACCGATCCGGTACCTGAGGATCAGTGCCCCTGCTCACCGCGCTGGAAGGTGCCGATCAGCCACCACAGCGACGGCAGGAGCAGCAGCGCGCCCACCGCCAGCGCGCCCAGGCTCGCGGCGAGCACCGCGTCGGTGGCGGCGGCGTCCTCCACCTCCATGCCCGGCAGCAGCACCGGGTACTGCCCGACGCCCCAGCCCCACAGCAGCCCCGCGACCGCCAGCGCCGCCGTCACCCGGACCGCCAGGTACGCGCGCCGCCACAGCAGCACCAGCGACGCGACCCCCGCCAGGACGGAGAGCCCCACGAACGGCAGCGCCGCCCCCGAGGTCAGCTCGTCGAACAGGTCCGGGCTGTCGGCGCGCAGCACCCCCAGGCCCACCGCCGACAGCACCCCGGTCACCACTCCGGTGACCAGCGCCCGGTGCCGGAACAGCTCCGCCAGCTCCGGGTCGCCCCCGCGCTGGGCGTCGCGCGTCAGGAACACCGCCGCCAGGTACGCCGCCGTGGCGACCGCGAGCAGCCCCGTCACCACCGACGTCGGGTTCAGCCAGCTCGTCACCAGGTCCCCCTCGGCCAGGCCCGGCGGGACCCGGCCCGAGGCGACCGCCCCCGCCGCCGTCCCGAGGAAGAACGGCGTCACCACCGACGAGAACGCGAACGTCGCCCCGAACAGCCGTTGCCGCCACAACCCGGTGCTGGCCTTGCGGAACGCGAAGCCCGCGCCGCGCGCGATGATGCCGAGCGCCGCCAGCGTCAGCGGGATGTACAGCGTGGACGACACCGCCGCGAACACCGGCGGGATCCCCGTCCACGCCAGCACGATCACGAAGATGAGCCAGACGTGGTTGGCCTCCCACACGGGCCCGATGGAGTGCTCCACCAGGGCCCGCTGCCGCCGCCCGCCCACCGGGCTCCCGGCGAGCAGGTCCCACACCCCGCCGCCGAAGTCGGCGCCGCCGAACAGCACGTACGCGGTCAGCCCCACCCACAGGACCACCAGCATCAGCTCGGCCAGCGTCATGGTCACACGACCTTGTACTCGGAGACGTCCCGTTCCTGGGGCGCCAGCGGCACCGGCACGTCACGCGCCAGCCGCCGCAGCACGGACACCGTCGCCACGGTCAGCACCACGTACACCACCGTCACCAGCGCGAACCCCCACACCAGGCCGGGCGCCGGGTTGACCGCGTCGGCGGTGCGCAGCACGCGGAACACGATCCAGGGCTGGCGGCCGACCTCCGTGACGACCCACCCGGCCTCCAGCGCGAGCACCGCCGCGGGCCCGGCCACCGCCGCCGCCCACCAGAACAGCCGGGTCCGGGGCAGCTCCCGGCGCCGCCACCACACGGCCGCCAGCCACGCCGACAGCGCCAGCAGCCCGAACCCGACGCCCACCATGACCTGGAACGCCAGGTGCACCACGTTCACCGGCGGCCGGTCGCGGGGCGGCACCTCCGCGAGTCCCTGGATCTCGGCGTCCGGATCGAAGTGCGCCAGCAGCGACAGGCCGCGCGGGATCTCCAGGGAGTACCGCATCTCGCCGTCCACGAAGATCCCGCCGACGTGCAGGGGAACGCCCCGCCCGGTCTCGGCGACCCCCTCCATCGCGGCGAGCTTGACGGGCTGGTTGCTCGCCACGAAGTGCGCCGCCCAGTCCCCCACCCCGATCTGCACCGGCGTGATCACCGCCGCGACCGTGAACGGCAGCAGGAACCCCAGCCGGTGGTACCGGTCACGCCGTCCCCGCAGCATCGCCACCGCGTACACGCTCGCGATCCCGAACCCCGCCACCATGAACGCCGCGAGGATCATGTGGACGGTCTGCGGCGGCGTCGCCGGGTTGAACATCGCCCGCCACGGCCGCACGTCGGTGATCCGGCCGCCCTCGACCGTGAACCCGACCGGCTGCTGCATCCAGCCGTTGGCCGCGACCACGAAGAACGCGCTCGCCACCCCGGCCACCACGATCGGGACGCCCGCCAGCATGTGCCGCACCGGCGGCATCCGGTCCCAGGCGTACAGGTAGACCCCGAGGAAGACCGCCTCGATGAAGAACGCGATGCCCTCCAGCGAGAACGGCAGCCCGATGACCTCGCCGTACCGTCCCATCAGGCCCGGCCACAGCAGCCCCATCTCGAACGACAGGATCGTCCCGGACACCGCGCCGACCGCGAACAGCACGCCCATCGCCCTCGCCCACCGCCGCGCCAGCAGCCGGTAGGCCACGTCCCCGGTGCGGTGCCCCCGCCACTCGGCGAGGAGGGTGATCGCGGGCATGCCCACGCCGAAGCACGCCAGGACGATGTGCCAGCCCAGGGAGAGCGCCATCTGCATCCGCGCCGCCCCGAGGTCGGCGTCCGCCGCCACCGCGAGCACCTGCCCGGCCCCCATCGGCCTCCCCCAACCCGGTGAGTACCCGAGGCGTGCATACCCAGCCGTGCCTGAGTATGCGTACGGAGGCGCCGGGCGCAGCCGGGGCCGACCATGAACGCATGTCGCCGATCAGCCGCCTGAAGTCCATCGCCGCCCGCCACCACAATGGCCGGCTCGCCCTCGCCGTCTCCGGGGCCTACACCGTCGTCGTCCAGGGAACGAACCTGGCCGTCATCGCCTTCATGCTGCTGGCCGACGACCCCGGGTTCGTCGCCGTCTGGGCCGTCTTCGTGAGCCTGCCGCTGTCGCTGCCGGGCCTGTTCGTGAGCTCCCAGATCTTCCCGCCGGACGACCTGCCGGACGCCGTGGACCTGCTCGCCCTGATGGGCCCCTGCGTGGCCGCCGGCGCCTTCCAGGCATGGGTGCTCTGGGTGCTGCTGCGGGGCAGGCGCCTTCGCCCCGCCGAGGCCGGGAACGGCGGGAACCGCCCGGCGGAAGGGTGAGGCCACCGGCACCGTGTACTGCCAGCGCCTTCGAAAGCGGTATTGTCTTGCGCAGACAAGGGGCTGTGGCGCAGTTGGCAGCGCGGCGAGCTTACACCTCGTAGGTCGTCGGTTCGAATCCGGCCAGCCCCACTCCGGACCCGGCATCAGTGTGGTCGGCGACTTCGTCGCCTTCCCCGATGGCCCTTCGTCGTGTTCGCCCGGGGGGCGACCCCCCGGAACCCCCCGATGTGGGGGCTCCGCCCCCACACCCCCGCCGCGGCTCGCCGCGTCTCGCCGTGTCCCGTCACATGCCCGGCGGGTGGTCATGGCATAAAGTGCCCTTCATGCGTTCCTCCACGCTCGCGCCTCCCGCCGCCTAGGCGGGCCGGCCCTCACTGAGCAGCGCGCCACGCCATTCGAGCTGCCGCGCTTTCTGGTCGTGCCCGGACGTCGAGGCCATGACCATTCCTTCATCTTTTCGGAGAACGCATCGTGTCCGAATCGGTCACACATTCCCCCTCTCGGCCCATGCCCCGTTCGGTGGGGCGGGGTCTGGTGTATCTCGCCCTCGCCGGGACGTCCTGGGGCTCCACCGGCATCGCCGTGGACGTCGTCTACGGGTCCAGCGACCTCGGGCCCATGGCCGTGTCGTTCTGGCGGTACGTCAGCGGCCTGGCGCTGCTGGTGGCCGCCGTCAGGTTCCGTCCCACTCCCCCGAGTCCCGCTCCGCGACCGCGACGGCGGCGGGTGTTCCTGCTCACCGGGACGGGGGCGGGCCTCGCGGTGTTCCAGACCGCGTACTTCGGGTCGGTCCAGGAGACCGGGGTGGCCGTGGCCACCATCGTCACCCTGGGGGCCGGGCCGGTGTTCACCGCCCTCGGCGGGGCCCTGTGCCTCGGCGAACGGATCGGGCGCGGGGGCGTCCTGGCGATCGGCGGGGCGCTGGTGGGCCTGGCGGTGCTGGTGCTGGGCGACCAGGGGGGCACCGTCAGCCCGTGGGGCGTGGCGCTGGCGCTGCTGTCGGCGGCCGGGTACGCGGTCGCCACACTGCTGGGCCGCTGGACGGGGCGGCACGGCGACGGTGAGGACCCCTACCGCCTGACCATGTGGGCGTTCGGGATCGGCGCGGTGCTGCTGCTGCCGTTCGCGGGCGCCGAGGGGCTCGTGCCGCACACCGACCAGCCGGGCCGGGTGCTGCTCCTCATGCTGTACGTCGCCGCCGTCACCACCGCGCTGGCGTACCCGCTGTACTTCGCCGGGACCGCCACCGTGCGCGCGGCGACGGCGGCGGTCGTGATGCTCACCGAACCCGTCAGCGCGGCCGTGCTCGCGGTCACGCTCCTCGGTGAACGGCTGACGGCCGCCACCGTCACGGGTTCGCTGCTGCTCATGACCGCCATCGCCGGGTTCGCCGTCGCCGAGTCGCGGACCGCACGGCCCGCGACCGTCTGACAGGGGTGCGCGGGGGCACGGGTCCTTGCCCGTCCCCCCGCGCACTGTCAGGTCCACCAGAGCAGTTCGTTGCGGTCGTTCAGCCCGGTGAAGCAGGTGAGCAGCAGTCGTCGTCCCCGGGCGGCGGGCTCACCGCCCAGGACGGCGTGGGCGAGGTTGCCGTTGATGACGCACAGGTCGCCGGTCCGCACCGGGACGACCAGGGCGGGGTGCCCCTCCAGCAGGTGCGGCGGGTAGGGGAAGCCGCTGTAGGTGAGGCCCAGCCGCTCTCGGGAGACGTCGTCGGGCTCGACGTTCCACAGCTTGATCTGGCCCGCCCCTTCGGGGACCTCCGGGTACACGTTGACCGCCATCACCCGCCGCAGCCCCTGGATCTCGAACCCCGCCTGCAGCGGGTCGCGGAGCTGCGCGAGGTCGTCGTGGGGCATCAGCTGGTACGAGCCGGTCTGGTTCCAGCACACGGCCTTGGAGTCGCCCGCCCGGCGTCCGTGGTGCTCGGCCGCCCGTACCCGGGTCACGTCCGGGTGCTCCGCCACGCGCGCACGGAACGCGGCGATGGGATCGGCCGCCCCCTCGTAGAGCGCCCGGACGGCGTCGGCGGACTCCTCCACCTCCGTCAGGTACCGGTCGGTGTCCTTCTCGATGTGCGAGGCCCCCACCAGGTAGCCCTCGACGCCGTCCTTGCCTTCGCCGTACCGGGGGGCGCGGTGCGTGGAGGACCAGAAGTTCTCCACGATCCGCCGGGCGTCCCGGTCCTCGACGAAGCCGCTGATCCGGTACGCGGCGAGTTCGCCCCGCAGGACCTGGAACACCACGTCGACGTCCACGTCGCGGAACGTCTCGTGCACCCGGAAACGGTCCTGCGGCAGGGCGGCCCCGGTGATGCGCGGAGCGGTGGTGTCGGTGGTCATGACGGTCCTCCCGCCGGGACGCCGGGCTTGCGGTGGAGCAGCGGACGGCGGCGGTCCAGGAACCCCAGCATCGCCGGGACCGGGCTGATGATGCGCGGCTGGGCGTCGAGCCTGTCGCGCCACCGTTCCCGTACGGCCGGGAGCCGGGACCAGTGGGTGGCCGGGCTCAGGTGGTGCTCCTGGTGGAAGCCGTCGTTGAAGGTGAGCAGGTTGTAGATCCGCCCGTAGTGGCTGACCGAGTCCGCGGCGCGGTTCGCCGGGTCGGCCCCGTAGTGCCGGTAGTAGTTCTGCACGTTCACCGCCGCCAGGGCCAGGTAGAACGCGGGCAGGTAGCACATCAGCGTCCACTGCCACGAGAGCGCCGCGAACAGCGCCAGCGCCACGCAGTGCGCGGCACGGTCGGCCTGCACCTGCCGCAGCTCCCGGCTGCGGCGAGGCTCCCTGCGCGCGGCGAGGGAGAGCAACTCGGTCTCGGCGGGGCCGACGCGCCACAGGCGGACGACGAGGAGGGTCTCCCTGCCCCTTCCCGCGAGCGTTCCGAGTGCGCCGCCCAGCGCGTAGGGCAGCAACGGCGCGTGCTCGCCGTCCTCGCCCCTGCGGTAGGTGGACGTGGTGTCCCGGGTGGTGCCGTCCGGCGCCTTGGGGTCGTTGTTGAAACGGTGGTGGTTGCGCACGTGGGTGAGGTGGTACGCCTGCACCGACTGGCCGATGTTCGCCGAGTTCAGCAGCGAGACCAGCGCGTTGAGCCGGTCCGAGACGAACCACGGCACATGGGTGAACAGGTGCGACACCACGATGATGTTGTAGGCCGTCATCGCCACGACCAGGACGAACCCGGCCGCCCGCAGCGCCGGGGAGGCGTCCGCCCATCCGGCGGCCAGCCAGACCATGACGGCGAACTGCGCCACGCCGAAGGCCAGCAGCAGCGCGTCCCACCGCGAGTTCTTCCAGATCCGCACGGGGTCTCCCAGAAACCTAGAAGTAGGACTGGAGCGTGCCGCGGCGGCGCACGTCCAGCGTGGCGCAGTGGAACGAGCCGCCGAAGCTGTTGAAGTTCCGGAAATCGCACGGGATGGGCGTGAAACCCGCCTTCCGGAGCGTGGTGATCATCGGCTCGTCCTGGCGTTCGACGATGACGCGTTCCTCGTCCAGCATGAGGATGTTCATGTTGAGCCACTTGCTGGTCATGTAGAGGGGATGGTCGTCGGGGATCACCGGCGCGGGCGCCTCGATGACGTCCCAGCCCTTGAACAGCGGCGGCACCTCGGGCACCCGTTCCGGATTGACGAGCACCTTGCCGGGGGCCAGCGGCACCAGCGTCGCGTCGATGTGCATCGGATGCGGGTCGCGGAACTCGAACACGTGGACGCGGTACTCGTCGCCGAGATGGCGGCGCAGCCATTCGATGCCGAACTCGTTGGTGACGTTGCTTTTCTGCGCGATGATGTCCCGGCCGCACCGGGTGAAGTCGGCGGCGTCGAAGGTCGGCTCGAACTCGGTGATCACCAGCCGGGCGGGCCCGTCCTCCCCCGGATCCATCCAGTCGGGGTCGTAGAGGTCGTCGGTGAGTTCGGGTTTCGGTCCGGCGCTCCACCGGGCCCCGCCGTGGAAGTACTCCTTCAGCAGCGGCCGGTAGGCGAGCACCTCGTAGTAGCGGGACCGCCAGGCCATCGGGCATTCGATGATGTCGTTCCCGACCACCAGCAGCGCGTCCCGGGGCATCGCCGCGTACATGCCGGTGCTGGTCCAGTCGAGCGTGCTGTACGGCGTGCGCTGCGGGATCGGCTCGGGACGCCGGACGGTGACGCCCTCGCTCTCCAGGATGTGGACGAACTGCTCCAGTTCCCGGCGGGCCGCCTCCACCCGCTGCGGCGGGAACGGCCGGCCCGCCTCCCGCCGGAACGTCTCGTGCTGGTCCAGGGGCAGCACCGGCGGCAGCGCCCGGTGCCAGGTGGGGAAGGTCGCCTCGTCCACGATGCCGACGATCACTTCTTCCAGCGGGTCCCACTCGGTGTACGAGCAGACCGGCCCGGCCGGCCGCTCGGCGGTCGTCGCGGAGCCGCCGGATTCCCGTGTTTCGGACACCAGTATTCGCTCCTCGGATCGGGGGGTCCATCGGCGGGAGAGCCCCTGCCGAACGATCTGACAACACGATGACAAGCATCCAACTCAGCACGCAAGGACACTTCCGGGAGCTCAGCGATCTTGGAATTTCCAAACTCCGAGGAAAAATGCAAAGACTGAGCAAAACAACGGTGTGCGCTAATCGCCGGGAAGGAACGGCCGCCCATGGCGGATTTCGACGGATTCGACCGGACCGCCGAGGCGGAACCTGCATATCATCGGCGCTCGCCGGAACCGTGAGAACGTTCCTCCGGAACGGGACAGGGCGGCGGTCTAGAGCGTTCCGGCGTGCCCGCCCCGGCCCGTGATTTCCCTCACAGATCCCGGTTCCCGAGATGTGCCAGGCGGGAAAGCAGCAGCGTCCAGGCGTCCGTCCGGTTGCGCCGCGTCGACTCTCGTCCCTCGCACCCGGCACTCACCCCCGTGGGCAGGTGCCGGAGCCATACCGACCGGACCGGGCTCACGGGCGGGCCGCCGTGGTCCGCCTGCGGCTCCTCCCAGACCCGTACGTCCTCGTCCGGGACGTGGATCCCGTCGTAGGACACGGCCACCGGCACGACCTCGACGCGTACCTCCACCGCAGGCCGGATGCGCCGACCACGGTCACGGTCGATGCGGTGCACCCCCCGCTCACCGGCCAGCCATCCGAAGGCGTCCGCTCCACCGACGCGCATGGCGGCCGAGGTCATCGACGTCGGGCCCCACGTCCGGTAGTGGACCCGCACCGGCCGCCCGCTCCGTTCGGCCTGCTCGACGTACCGGGTCCACAGCCGCAGTTCGGCTCCCCGCGTGTCCGGGTGCGGCGCGACCTCGAAGAGCACGAACGCCTCCCGCTCGGCGAGCGCGTCACCGGGCATCCGGCCGAGCAGGCGGCGGAGGGCGGCGGACTCCAGCGACTTCGCGTCGTCGAGCGCGTCCAGGAAGGCGCTGAGGTTCTGGAGGCGACGGCTCGCGACGTCGGCGGCTCTTCAATGCGCGGGGTCGGCCAGGATCCCGGTGAGCCGTCGGGCCTCGGCCCGGAGGGCGTCCAGCCTGGGGCGGTGTTCCTCCAGCAGTGCGTGCACGTCATCCCTCATGGCCGCCTCCACAGGCTCGGGCGATGTCGACGAACGCCCGGGTGCGCGCGGTGCCGTCGGTCGCGCGGTGGATCAGGGCGAGGGAGGAGTCCGGCAGGCCCTCAAGCGGGACGAAGGCGACGTCAGGGCGTGCGTGGTAGTCCTTGGTGAGCCCGGGAAGCGGCATCACTCCCCGGCCCGCGGCCACCAGGGACAGGGCCTCCTGGAGGGTGGAGGCCGCCGGGCCGTGCCGCACGGGGCGTCCCGCCGGAGTGGCCCGCGGGGTGATCGTCTCGCACCAGTAGCGCGGTGCGGGGCCGGCGATGGCGATCAGCTCGTGCTCCGCCAGGTCCTCGGCGGAGATCCGGTCGCGGGCGGCGAGCGGGTGACCGGCGGGGACGGCGAGGACCCGGGGCTCGTCCAGCACGACGGGGCCGACGGCCAGACCGGGTTCGCGGACCGGCAGGCAGGCGAAGAGCACGTCGATCTCGTGGCGGGTCAGCGGGCCGAAGGGGTCCGACAGCATCGTCTCGGCGATGGCGACCTCGCATTCGGGATGCCGCCGCTGGAACGCGCGCACGACGCCCATCACCGCCTCGTTGGGCGTGCCGACGAAACCGGCCCGGATCGTGCCCTCGACGCCGCGGGCCCGGTCGCGGGCGTTGCCGATCGCCGCGTGCAGGGCGGCGTGCGCGGGCCGCAGCTCGGCCAGGAAGCGCTCGCCCAGCGGGGTCAGCCGGACGCGGCGGCTCGTGCGTTCGAGCAGGGCGGCGCCGATCCGGCTCTCCAGCGACTGCAGGAGCTGGGTGACGCGGGCCGGGGAGAGGTACAGGCGCTGCGCGGTCCGCGCGAAGTGCAGTTCCTCGCCGAGTACCAGGAAGCACTCCAGCTCCCGCATGTCCACGCTGTTCATCCGCACCTCCGATCGTTCAGCCCGGCTGAATCAAGGTACACAGGCCCGTCATTGTTCCGGACCGGGGCGGCGCGGAGGCTGGAGCCCGTTCATCCGCGAGGACGGAAAGGGGTTCTCCATGCCCGTCGCCCTGGTGGCGCTGGCGATCTGCGCGTTCGGGATCGGCACCACCGAGTTCGTCATCAACGGGTTGCAGACCGGCATCGCGGCCGACCTGGGAGTGTCCGTCTCCCGGGCGGGCCTGCTGGTGGCCGGGTTCGCGGCCGGGATCATCGTGGGCGCGCCGGTGACCGCGGCGCTCGGCGTCCGGGTGCGCCGCAGGGACGTGCTGCTGGCGGCCATGGCGCTGTTCACCGCCGCCAACCTCGCCGCCGCGCTGGCCCCCGGCTACGGGACGCTGATGGCCGCCCGGGTCCTGGGCGGGGTGTCGGTGGGCGCGTTCTACGGCGTCGGGTCGGTGGTCGCCGCCGACCTGGTGCCGCCGGACCGCCGTGCCCGCGCCATCGCGCTGATGTTCGCCGGGGCCACCGCCGGGACCACGCTGGGGGTACCGGCGGGCACGTTCCTCGGGCAGGTGGTGAGCTGGCGCGCCACCTTCGGCGTCCTCACCGTCGTCGGCGTGCTGGCGTTCGCCGCGGTGGCCGCCCTGGTGCCCGCCGGGCGGCCCGGCGAGCGCCCCGGGCTGCGGGCCGAGCTGGCGGCGCTGCGCGACGGGCGGGTGCTCACCGCGCTGCTGGTCACGGCGGCGGTGTTCGGGGCCGTCACCACCACCTACGCCTACATCGAGCCGCTGCTGAGAGAGGTCACCGGCTACTCCTCCGGAGCCGTCGCGGTGCTGCTGCTCGTGCTGGGCGCGGGCCTGTTCGCGGGCAACCTGGTCGGCGGGCGGGCCGCCGACCGCGCGCTCGTGCCCGCGCTGGCGACCGGCTTCGCCGTGTTCGCGGTCGTGCTGGCCGTGACGGCGCTCACCGCGCACAGCCGGGCCGCCATGGCGGTGATGGTGTTCCTGTTCGGCGCGGCGGGCTACGCCCTGGTCCCGGGCGCGCAGCTGTGGGTGCTGACCAGGGCCGGGAACGCGCCGACGCTGGCGTCCGCCACCAACATCTCCGCCTTCAACGTGGGGGTGGTCGGCGGGAGCTGGCTCGGCGGCGTCACCATCGACGCCGGTCTCGGGTACGCCTCGGTCGCCTGGGACGGCGCGGCCATCGCGCTGGCGGGCCTGCTGCTCGTACTGGCCTCCGCGGCCCGCGACCGCCACCGGCGGGCTTCCACCGGGGCCGGTGCGGAACGCGCGGACGCCGTCCCGTGCCGCGGCTAGAGCTGGGGGTCCCCGGTGCCGTCGCCGCGCTCGGCGAGGAAGCGCTCGAACTCGGCGCCCAGCTCCTCGGCGGTGGGCATGTCCTTCTCCTCGGCGAGCAGGCTCTCGCGTTCGGTGCCCCCGGCGAAGGCGTCGTACTGCTGCTCCAGGGCCTGCACGACCTTCTGGACCTCGTCGTTCCCGGCGACCTGCTGGGCGATGTCGGCCTCGGTGCGGGCGGCGGCCTCACGGAGCGCGTCGGACGGCAGGACCAGCCCGGTCGCGGCGATGACGGCCTCCAGGGCGGCCACGGCGGCGGTCGGGTACGCCGACTGGGCCAGGTAGTGCGGCACGTGGACGGCGTAACCGAGGGCGTCGTGGCCCGCCTCGCCCAGCCGGTACTCCAGCAGCCCGGCGGCGCTGCCCGGAACCTGCACCCGGTCGAAGAACGACGTCCGCGTGATCAGCTCCGGGCGGGTGGCGTGCGGGGTGATGCCCACCGGCCGGGTGTGCGGGACGCCCATGGGGATGCCGTGGAACGACACCGACAGGCTGACGCCGAGCCGTTCCACCAGGGAGCGGACGGCGGCCACGAAGCCCTCCCACAGCCGGTCCGGCTCGGGCCCGGTCAGGAACAGGAACGGGCTGCCGGCCTCGTCGCGGACCAGGTGGACCACCAGCTCGGGCGCGTTGTAGCTCTCCCAGTGGTCGCGGTCGTAGGTCATCACCGGCCGACGCGCCCGGTAGTCGATGAGCGCGTCCACGTCGAACCGCGCGATGACACGGTGGTCCAGCGAGTCCAGGAGGTGCTCGCGCACGAGTTCGCCGACCGATCCGGCGTCCACGAAGCCGTCCAGGCTGTACAGCAGCACCGGCCCCGTCATCTCCGGGATGTCCCCGGAAAGCTCGTACAGATCCTCAGGGTTGCGCACGTCGCCCCCACCTCGTCCCGGCTTCACTGTGCCCAACATAGGACATCGCTGGATTCATCCCGTCCCGTACCGGCGGCCTTGTACCGGAACCGGAGACTCCCTTGCCGGGTCCCGGTGGCGGGGTTCCAATGGGCTCGCGGGTACCGGATGGCGAGCTGGAGGTGTCCATGGGCGCTGGGCCCGAGGTGTTGCTGAGTCATGCGGCACCGGATCTCGCGTGGGCCGAGTGGGTGCGCCGCGAACTGGAGGCGGCGGGCCACCAGGTACGGCCGAGGATGTGGGACCAGGACGGGACGGACCTCACGGCGGCGCCGTACGCGGTGGTGCTGGTGTCGGCGCTGTACCTGGAGCAGGTGGGGGCGGAGGGCCGGGAGGCGCTCGAAGCACGGCGGACCGAGGATCTGCCGACGTTGCTCGTGCGCGTGGACGAGGACGACCTGCCGTTCGGGTTCGGCGACCGGATCGACGTGGATCTGCCGCAGACCCCTGACGTGAGGCTCGCCCGCGAACGGCTCCATCAGGGGCTGGAACGGCGGGACATGCCGCCGGTGGCGCGGCCGAAGGAGCCCGACGGCGCGGCACGCTACCCGGGGCACGGCCCGCGGATCTCCAACCTGGCGCGGCGCAACCCGGTCTTCACCGGCCGCGACGGCCTGCTGCGCCGGTTGCGGGAGCTGTTCACGCGCCCGGGACCGGCGGACGCACGGGCCTTGGCGCTGTACGGCACCGGCGGCGTCGGCAAGACCCAGGTGGCGCTGGAGTACGGCTACCGGTACCGGTCGGGCTACGACATCGTCTGGTGGATCGACGCCAAGCGCACCACCAGCATCGAGCTGGGCCTGGCCCGGCTGGCCGACAGCCTGGACGTGCCCGAGACCCTGCACCAGGACGAGCGGCGCGGCCTGCTGTGGGAGGCGCTGCGGGAACGGACCCGGTGGCTGCTGATCTTCGACGGGGCCGACGGTGAGGACACCCTGGAGCGGTACTGGCCGCCGGGCACCGGGCACGTGCTGGTGACGTCGCGGAACGCGGCGTGGCCGTTCCTGGCCGAGCAGGCGCTCCCGGTGGAGCGGTGGAGCAGGGCCGAGTCGGTGGCGTTCCTGGAACGGCTGTCGCCCGGCGACGACACCGCCGACGCGCTGGCCGCCGACCTCGGCGACCTGCCGCTGGCGCTGGCGCAGGCGGCGGCGTACGTGCGGGCGCGGTCGCTGTCGCTGGCCGGGTACCGGAAGCGGTTCCACGAGTACCGGGAGTCGATGCCGGACTCCCACCGTCCCGCCGGTTACGGGCAGACGGTGATGACGACCTGGCACATGTCCATCGAGGAGGCCGACCGGGTCCGGCCGGGCGCGCGGGACCTGCTGATCCTGCTGTCGTTCTGCGGCACCGAGCGGGTGCCCCGGGCGCTGCCCGCCGACCGGGTGGACGTGCTGCCGGAGCGGCTGGCGGCGGCGATCGGCACCGCCGCCGACTACGACCGGACGGTGGCGGCGCTGTCGACGTACTCGCTGCTGACGGCGCTGCCCGACGACCTGATGGTGCACTCCCTGGTGCAGCTCACGGTGCGGGCGGGCCTGACGCCGGACGAGCGGCGGGCGTGGGCGGAGACGGTGCTGCGGCTGCTGGACTCCTCGCTGCCGGAGGAGGTCGGCGACTCCAGCGCGTGGCCCCCGTACCTCATCACCCCGCAGGTGCAGGCGGCGTGCGACATCGCGGGCGCGTACGGGGTGGCGCCGGGGCTGATCGCGGCGCTGCTGCACCACACCGGCCGCTACCTGAACGCCCGCGCCGACTACGCCACGGCGCGGCGGCTGCTGGAGCAGGCGCTGTCGCTGCGCGAGAGCCTGGCCGAGCCGGACGACCTGGCGGTGGCCGACACGCTCGCCGCGCTGACCGGCGTGTACATGAACCTGGCCGACCTGACGGCCGCCGAGCGGGCCGCCCGGCGGAGCCTGGAGATCCGCGAGCGGCGGTGCGGCCTGAACGACGCCCGGGTCGCCGACATCATGTGCGACCTGGGCCGGGTGCTGCGCGAGCGGAACCGGCTGGAGGAGGCCCGGCAGCGTAGCGAACGGGCCCTGCAGATCGGCGAGGACGCCTTCGGGACCGACCATCCCCGGGTCGCCGACTACGCCACGTACCTGGGCATCGTGCTGTGGCGGGGCGGGCGGCCGAGCGAGGCGCTGGAGGTCCACCACCGGGCCCTGCGGATCCGCGAGCGGGTCGGCACGCCGCACCGGCTGGCGTCCACCTGCAAGCACATCGGGCTGCTGTACCGGGATCTGCGCCGCTTCGACCTGGCGGAGGGGTTCCTGGAACGCGCGGTGGAGATCCTGCGGTCCACGTACGGGCCGAGCCATCTGGACACGATCGAGGTGGAGATCCATCTCGGCGACGTGCGGCGGCTGCTGGGGTACGCCGAGGAGGCGGTGCGCCTGCTGGAGCGGTCGCGCAGGCAGCGGGAGCTGCGCCTGGCGCAGGGCCACCCGGACCTGGCGCTGTGCCTGGTGAAGCTGGGCGCGGCGCTGCGCGACCTGGGGCGGCTGCCGGAGGCGGAGGACGCGCTGCTGCGGGCCCGCGACATCTACGTGCGGACCCGCAGCGAGGACCACCCGTACGTGGCGGAGACGCTGGTGCAGCTCGGGCCGGTGCAGCGGCTGCTGGGCGACGCCCAGGCCGGGCTGGAGACGCTGCGCCGCGCGGTGCGGATCTTCGAGGAGAACTACGGCCCGTACCATCCGTCGCTCGCCGAGGCCTGGGAGTGCCTGGCGCCGCTGCTGCACGAGCGCGGCGAGCACGACGAGGCGGCCCGGTGGGTGGAGAACGCGGTGAGCGTGTACCGCTCGATGACGCGCGGGATCGACTGGGAGGCGATCAGCCCGCCGGCGGCACGGTGAGCCCGGCGGGCAGCCCGGTCACCTCCGGGTGGCCGGTGCGCCCGATCCGGATCCGCACGCGCCGCCCGGCGACCGACAGCCCGTCCACGTCGAGCCCGCCGGGGACCGCGCCCGCGAGGGGCCGGACGGCGACGACGCCGTTGGGCACGTCGGGCTCCAGGCCCAGCAGCGCGCGCAGCGCCAGCAGCCCGGACGCCGCCGCCCACGCCTGCGGACGGCAGGCGGCGGGGTAGGGCTCGGGACCGTTCCCGGTGCCGCGGGCGGCCCCGCTCCACAGTTCGGGCAGCTCGTAGCCGAACCGGGCGGCGGCCTCCAGCAGCCCGTCCAGCAGCCGCGGGGGGGGG
>DATADI010000161.1:0-3736 GCA_036258615.1 Thermomonospora sp.
CCGCCAGCCACCACCACGACCGGGCCCGCGCCTCCCGCGCCGGGCGGGCCGCGAGGACCAGCGCCCCCGCCGCCATCGCCCCGTACGGGGCCAGCGAGATCCAGTTGTGGTACGCGGGCCCGTCGAAGCCCGGCCAGCCGAGCGCGCCGGTCCCGAACAGCATGGAGCGGCTCACCCCGAACGCGACCACGAGGGCGAGCGGCAGCGCCGTCCGGGCCATGCCCCGCAGCAGCGCGAGCACCAGCGCCGCCGAGACCGCCACCCAGATCGCGGCGGTCTCGCCCGGCCGGGTGTGGTCCAGGGCCGCGTACGCGAGGTTGGCCAGCGCGAGCAGCAGCACGCCCAGGTGCAGGCCGTCGGCCCACCAGGCACCGGGGCGTTCCACCGCCCGCCGTGCCCGGGTGGCCAGGCCGCCGCCGAGCAGCGCCCAGGTCTCCCGCGGCGGCGGCAGCCGCCGGGGACCGGAGATCTCCATGAGCATCCCGAGCATCTCGGCGCCGTGCCGGGCCCGGTACCCGGCCGGGTAGGCGCGCAGCAGCAGCCGGTAGCTCCGTTCCAGGGGCGTCCGGCGGGCCCCCGGAACCGCCGCGGCGCTCACGCCGGGGCCGTCCCGGGACGCGGCGCGGGCCGGTCCCTGACGACGGCGGCGGCCTGCTCCATCCGCGCGGCCTCGGCGGCCACCGCGCGGTGCCCCTCCTCGGTGATCCGGTAGTAGCGGCGGGGGCGGCCGTTGACGGTCTCCTCGCGGTCGAGCGCGATCAGCCCGTCGCCGCGCAGCCGGTCGAGCGCCCCGTACAGGGTGCCCACGGCGAGCCGGACCCGTCCGGCGGACAGCTCCTCGGCCCGCTTGATGATCCCGTAGCCGTGCAGCGGCTCCCGCAGCAGCGCGGCGAGCACGAAGTACGTGGGCTCACTCAGCGTGGTCGATCGCTTCATGCGGGTGACCATATATCGGCCCACGAGGTATCACAACCGCCGGTTCCGTACGGCGGGACGCACCCCCGCACGTCAGGCGGCGCGGGCCCCCGAGGGCGGCACGGTGAGCGCGTAGATGGTCAGCACGCTGAGCGCGATGGTGAGGATGGACCACCACGGGAAGGCGGCCAGGAACGCCAGGTGCCCGACGGCGGCCAGGACGGCGAGGACGATCCCGGCGGTGCGGGCCCAGGGCTGGCCGGTGCTGATCCCGGCCGCGACGGCGAGCTGGACGAACCCGACGAGCAGCCAGATCCAGCCCCACATGGTGAAGCCGAACAGCAGCACGTCGTCCTCTCTGACCAGGTAGTACTCCTCATCGAAGATTCCCACCAGGCCGTTGATGGCGTTGAACAGGCCCGTGACGCCGATGATGACGGCGGCGAAGGTGAGCCATCCCGAAGTGGTGGGACGGCGCGTGGTCGGTGTGGTCGTCATGGGATCCTCCGTTGTGCCTGGACGTTCCCGCACGCCTCCGGCCCATCCGCCGCGCGGGCCAAGTTCCGGCTAATTTCGCCCCATGTCCGGCGAGGTGCCGGGCTGTCCACACCCCCGTCGCGGCCAGCAGGAACAGCGCCGTCGCCACCAGCAGTCCGCCGGTGGACGTCACCGTCCAGAACACCAGGGTCGCCCCGGCGAGCCAGGCCGTCCTGACGGCGGCCGACGCCGCCCACGGCGACGGGCCGCCCGGCGTCTCGCCCATGTGACCGCCTCCGCCCTGTGCCCCGGCAGGAGCCCGACGGCTCACCGATACCCCGCCTGACCGGCGGTGATGCGCCGGTCAGGCGGGATGCGGAACGCGGGTCAGGGCCGCAGCAGGCCCCGCTCGTACGCGCGGGCGAGGCGGCGCGGCACCAGCGTCTCCCGCCCGTCCACCGTGATCGGGACCAGGTCGGGCGCGGCGGCCTTCCACTGGGCGCGGCGCTTGCGCGTGTTGCTGCGCGACGTCTTCCGCTTGGGCACGGCCATCGGGGCTCCTACCAGCTCGACTTGGTGACGCCGGGCAGCTCGCCCCGGTGCGCCATCTCACGGAAGCGGACCCGGGACAGCCCGAAGGCCCGCAGGTGGCCGCGCGGGCGGCCGTCGATCGCGTCGCGGTTGCGCACCCGGGTCGCGCTGGCGTCCCGGGGCTGGCGGCGCAGCTCCCGTTCGGCGGCGGCGCGGATCTCCTCGGCGGTGTGCGGGCTGCGGATCAGCCGCTTCAGCTCCGCGCGCCGCGCCGCGTACCGCGCCACGGTGGCCTTCCGCCGCTCGTTCGCCGCGATCTTGCTCTTCTTCGCCATCAGACGCGCTCCCCCCGGGCCCGCACCCTGGCCACGGCCGCCTCGATCCCGATCCTGTCCACCGTCCTGATCGCCCGTGCCGACAGCCGCAGCCGTACGTACCGGCCCTCGCTCGGCAGCCAGTACCGCTTGGTCTGGAGGTTGGGGTCGAACCGGCGCGAGGTCCGCCGGTTCGAGTGCGACACCTTCTTCCCGAACGACGGGCCCGCGCCGGTCAGCTGGCAACGCGCCGCCATCAGCCGTTCCCGTACCGGCGGTTGAAGCGCTCCACGCGCCCGGCGGTGTCGAGGGTGCGCGAGCGTCCGGTGTAGAACGGGTGGCTCGCCGACGACACGTCCACGTCGATCACCGGGTAGACGTGGCCGTCCTCCCACTCGATGGTCCGCTCGCTGGTCGCGGTCGAACGGGTGAGGAAGGCGAATCCGGCGCTCGGGTCGCGGAAGACGACGGGCCGGTACTCGGGGTGGATCCCCTGCTTCATGTCAGCGCTCCTCTCGGTAGAGCACGTGCCTGCGGACGACCGGGTCGTACTTGCGCAGCGTGAGCCGGTCGGGGTCGTTCCTGCGGTTCTTGGTGGTCACGTAGGTGTGACCGGTCCCGGCGGTGGACCGCAGCTTGATCACCGGCCGGTTCGTCTGTCGGGCCATCCGGCCTCCTCTCGGTCGCATGGCATGATAGCGATAACGGTTTTCATTTTGTTCCCGAGGAGGTCCCGATGTCGGTCCCCGTGGTCCTCGCCGCCGGCCTGCACGGCCCGGCCCGCGCCGCCCTGGTCGACCGGCTGCTGCGCGAGCACCCCGGCGCGGTGGCCGTCCACCACGATCTGCGGGGCGTGACCGGCGGCGTGATCGTCCGCACCGTCCGGGACGCGTCGGTCGTCCTGGACCGCGCGGTGGTACGGCTGGAGCACGGCTGCGTCTCCTGCACCACGCGCGAGGACCTGATCCCCCAGCTCCTCCGCCACGCCGAGCACGCCACGCTGCTGATCGCCGAACTGTGGGACTGCGTGGAACCCCGCTCGGTCGCCGAGGCCCTCGACGCCCCCGCCTGGCGCGACGACCTGCGCCTGACCGCCGTCATCACCGCCCTGGACCCCGAACTCACCCCCACCGACATCTGCCGCGGCGAACGCCTCGCCGACGTCGGCCGATCAGGCACCAAGGGCGACGACCGCTACCTCGCCGAGGTGCTGGCCCGCCAGATCGAGTACGCCACCGCCCTGGCCCTCCCCAGCGTCCTCCCGGCCCCCATCCCCCCGGCCGACGACGAGGACGTGCGCCTGTGCCGCGAGATTCTCGGCCACCTGGCCCCCATGACCCCGGTGATCGGCCCCGACGACCCCCTCCCCGACCTCACCGGCCCCGCCCTGTGCGCCCGCGAACTCGCCGACCGCGTGGACCCCGCGACCGCCCAGCTCCCCTGCGAACACCGCACCGAGGCCGCCGACACCGTCGTCTGGCGCCGCACCCGCCCCCTGC
>DATADI010000162.1:0-6492 GCA_036258615.1 Thermomonospora sp.
GGCGGCATGGTCGGCGACGACCGGATCTGGGCCGCGCTCGCCGCGCAGACGGGCACCGCCCTGGTCACCGGGCAGGACGACCTCGTCGGCGTGCTGGACCTGTTCGGGCTGCACGCCCACCGCAAGGCGCCGGGCACCCCGGACGTCCTCGTCATCGGCCCCAGCGGCGGCGCGGGCGTCCTGGCCGCCGACGTCTTCGACGCGGCGGGCCTCACCCTGACCGCGTTCCCCGCGGAGGCCCGTGCGGCGCTGCGGGATCTCGGGCTGGGCGCGGGCACGTCCCTGGCCAACCCGCTGGAGATCCCGGTCGGCCCGCGCGGCGACCCGGAGCTGGTCCGCCGGGCGGTCACCGCCGTGCTCGCCCACGTCCCGTACCCGGACGTCGTGGCGCACGTCAACGTGCAGAGCTTCGTCACCTACGGCGACAGCGCCGACCCGCTCATGGCCTACACCCGGGCGGTCGGCGCGCTCCAGGCGGAGCTGCCGGACGTGCGCGTCACGCTCGTGCTCCGCAACTCCGAGTGCGCGCCGCCCGGCGTGGAGGACGCGGTGCGGGCGGCGGCGCGGGACGCCGGGATCCCGGTCTGTCGCACGATGGAGGCCGCGGCGGTCGCGGTGTCGGCGGCCAAGACGTTCAGCGGAAGGAACCCCTGATGGGACAACTCGACGGCAAGGTCGCGCTCATCACCGGTGGCGCGCGGGGCATGGGGAAGTCTCACGTGCGCAGGTTCGTCGCCGAGGGCGCGTCGGTGGTGTTCGGCGACGTCCTGGAGGCCGAGGGCGCGGAGCTGGCCGCCGGGCTGGGCGAGGCGGCGCGGTTCGTGCGGATGGACGTGACCTCCCCGGAGGACTGGAAGAACGCCGTCGAGACCGCCGTGACGGCATATGGGAGGCTCGACGTGCTGGTCAACAACGCCGGGATCATCAGGCACCGCACCATCGAGGACATGTCGCTGGAGGAGTTCCGCCGGGTCCTGGACGTGAACCTGGTCGGCCAGTGGCTCGGCATCAAGGCGGTGACCGCGGCGATGCGGGCGGCGGGCGGGGGCTCCATCGTCAACGTGTCCTCGACCGAGGGGTTCGTCGGAGCCACCGGCCTCGCCGCCTACAGCGCCAGCAAGTTCGGCGTGCGGGGGCTGACCAAGGCGGCGGCGCGGGAGCTGGGCCCCTACGGCATCCGCGTCAACTCCATCCACCCCGGCGGCATCCTCACCCCCATGGCCACGGACCCCGAGCTGGTCGCCGCGAAGGCCGACAGCGCCGAGGCGTTCATGCGGTCGCTCCCCCTGGGGCGGCTCGGGCGCAGCAGGGAGGTGTCGGGGCTGGTGGCGTTCCTGGCCTCCGACGACTCCGCCTACTGCACCGGCAGCGAGGTCGTGGTCGACGGCGGGATGCTCACCGGCGCCGGGTACTGACTCAGGCGACCCGCCCCATCGCCGCGGGAGCGCGGCGTTCGTGCCAGCGCTCGACGGCCTCCAGCTGGGCGGCCAGCGAGATCAGCGTCGCCTCGTCGGAGTCGTGGCCGAGGAGCTGCGCGCCGATGGGCAGGCCGGTCGCGCTGAGCCCGGCGGGCACGCTCATCGCGGGCCAGCCCAGGACGTTCCACGGCCACGCGTACGGGCAGGCCGCGGCGGCGGCCGACTGGGTGCGGTTCCAGCTCGCGCCCTCGAAGGCGTGCACCCTCGGCGGGAGCTGCGCGGTGGTCGGGGTGAGGACCACGTCGGCGATCTGGAAGATGCGGCCCGCCCGGCGGCGCAGGCCGGGGTCCATCCGGCGGGCCAGCGGCAGCAGCCGGCGGCCCACCACGCGGCCGAGCCGGGCCTCCGCCTCGGTGCGGGGCTCGGGCCGGGCGCCCGGGATGGAGTCCAGCCAGTCGGCCACGCCCGCCGTGCCGCGCGGCACCAGGCCCAGGCCGACCAGCCCGTAGTCGGGGTCGGCGGGGAACACCTTGTGGCCGAGCGCGGTCAGCCGCCGCGCGATCCGCTCCACCGCCGCCCGGATCTCCGGGTCGAGGCGGCCGGTCACCCCGAACGCGGTGCGGAACGAGACCGCGATCCGCAGCCGCCCCGGGTCGGTGCGGGCCGCCTCGGCGAACGGGCGGACCGGCTCGTCCAGCCGGTGGGCGTCCTCGGGATGGCTGCCGGTCAGCACGTCCAGCAGCAGCGCCGCGTCGGCCACGCTGCGCGCCAGCGGCCCCCACACGGTCAGCCCGTGGAAGGCGTCGCGGTGCGGGTAGCCCGACACCCGGCCGCGCTGCGGCTTGATGCCGACCAGGCCCGTCCAGGCCGCCGGGATGCGGATCGACCCGGCGCCGTCGGAGCCGACCGCCGCCGCGACCATGCCCGCCGCGACCGCCGCCGCCGAGCCGCCGCTGGACCCGCCGGGCGTGCGGTCGGGGTCCCACGGGTTGCGGGCGCAGCCGAAGCCGGGCGACTCGCTGAACGGCCACAGCCCGATCTCGCAGGTGGTGGTCTTGCCGATGACGATCGCCCCGGCCGCGCGCAGCCGCCGGACGTGCTCGGCGTCCTCGGTGCGGGGCTCGTGGTCGCCGGGCACCGCGAACGGCGTGGTCTCCCCCGCCAGGTCGGTGTCGTCCTTGATGGCGACCGGGACGCCCAGCAGCGGCAGCCGCTCCCCGGCCTTCAGCCGCCGGTCCGCCTCCGCCGCCTCCGCGCGGGCGGCCTCGGCCCGCACCACGCGGAACGCCCCGAGGGAGGCGTCGCGCCCGATCCGCTCCAGCGCGTGCTCCACCAGCTCCGCCGACGAGACCTCGCCCAGCGCCAGCATCTCCGCCTGCGCGGCCAAACCCAGCTTTTCCAGCACGACCCCTCCGAAACCGGACCCGTTCGTTCGAACGAACGATAACCTGTCGGGCAGGGCGGCGGAAGGCCCGCCGAGGAGGGAACACCGGCCGGATGAACACACCCGTGGCAGCGCGTGACCGGATCCTGCGAGCCACCCTGCGGCTCATCGGCGAGCAGGGGGTCGGCGCGGTCACCAACCGGGCGGTCGCCAGGGCCGCCGGGGTCTCGCTGGGCTCGCTGACCTACCACTTCCCCAGCCAGACCGACCTGCTGCGGGAGAGCCTGCGGGCGTTCGTCGACGAGGAGATCGCCCGCATCAGCGACCGCGCCGAACGCCTCGGCGCCGCCGGGGTGAGCCCCGACCAGGCCGCCGAGGAGGTCGAGAAGGCCATCGTCGACTTCGCCTACGGCCCCGAGCAGATCGCCAACCTGGAGCTGCACCTGCACTCGGCCCGCGACCCCGGGGTCGCCGACGCCTCCGCGCGCTCCGTCGCCGCCTACGACCGGCTGGCCGCCGCCGTCCTCACCGCGCTGGGCATCCCCGACGCCGAACGGCACGCCCCCACCGTGGTCGCCATGATGTACGGGCTGGCGGTCCGCCGTCTGGCCACCGGTGACGACAGCGCCTCCGGGACCGCCGACGCCCTCCGCCTCCTGCTGTACGGCGCCCTTCCACGGCAGAAGTGACGACCGGCCCGTGCGGCCCGAGAGCGGGGTTGGGGCCACACGGACCGGTCGCCGTACCTCAGCCAGGAACCCTCAGTCGACGGCACCTCCGGTGTGTCGCGTTTGCCGACACCCCCGACGCTAGGTTCGCCCCACAGGCGGCGAAAGCCCTTTAAGCCCCGGTTAAGGCGCTCCTGAGGCCCCCTTAGGCCGCGAGCACGCCGGGCGGTCCGTCCCGGGCCGAAGATCGGTCACAATGGCCTGATGGCGGCACAGCAGAACGGGACCTCCCCGGGACGTCCGGCGCCGCGCAGGCTCCCCCGTGGCAGGCACGCCCTCCCGCGCGAGGAGGTCGAGCGCCTGCAGCGGTCGCGGCTGTGCCTCGCGATGGCCGAGGTGATGACCGAGAAGGGGTACGTGAACACCTCGGTCGAGGACGTCCTGCGCCGCGCGGGCGTGTCCCGGCAGAGCTTCTACCAGGTGTTCGACTCCAAGCTCGGCTGTTTCATGGCCGCCTTCGACCGGGCGGGCGAGATGCTCACCGCGCGGCTGATGAAGACGTCCGGCCTGTCGGCCCCCCAGGTGACGGGCGACCCCCCGGACCTGTTCGAGCGGGCCTTCACCGCCTACCTCGACGCGCTGACCGCCGAGTGGCCGTTCACCCGGCTGTTCCTGGTCGAGGTGTACGCGGCCGGGCCCGAGGCCGTCCGGCGGCGCACCGCGCTGCAGACCGCCATCGCCGACGCGCTCGCCGACCTGATGGGCGCCACCGACCCGGCGGGCCGCGCCACCTGCCAGGTGATCGTCGCCGCGGTCAGCGCCATGGTGACCGGCCCCGTGGCCATGGGCGACCCCGACGGCGTCCGCGCCGTGGGCCCGCTGATCATCGACCACGTGCGCCGCCTGTGGGCGGCCGGTCTCTTCACCGGAAACCGTCCCTAGGGCCCCGGGCGAACGCCCCAGGAAGCGGGACCGGCGATGGCATAGTGGACACCGGTCGAGGGGCCGGAAGACGAGTATCGCTGGAGGGGCCGAACGCATGGTGGTGGCAGGTGCCGGTGACGCCGCGCGTGATGGGTTCGGGCGGGAGAGGCGGCCGACGCCCCGCTTCTTCAACGCCTACAGCGACCACCGCGCCGACGACCTGTCGATGCTGACCGACGCCCTGGGCGCGGCCCTCGAACTGACCGCCGCCGACATGGGCAACGTCCAGCTCATCGACCGGGAGGCCGGAGGACTGCGGATCGTCACGCAGCGCAACCTCACCCCGGAGTTCCTGCGGCACTTCGAGCTCGTCGACGACCGGGGCAGCGCCTGCGGCCTCGCCCTGCGGTCCGGACGGCGGGTGGTCGTGCCCGACGTCGCCACCAGCCCCGTCTTCGACGACGAGACGACCCGGGGAGTCATGGCGCGGGCCGAGGTGCGCGCCGTGCAGTCCGTGCCGCTCCGCGCCGCCGACGGCACCGTCGTGGGCGTCATCTCCGTCCACTACCGCGACACCGACCGCCTCACCGGCGCCGACCAGCGCCTCCTGGGTCTCCTGGCCCAGCGCGCGGGCCGCCTCTACCGGGGCTCCCCGCCCGCCCCCTGACCGGGCTTCCCCTGCCGGGGCCCGCTGAGGATGATCTAGGCGGACGGACGGCCACGGGAGGACGGGATGGGGCTCTCGCGACTGGCGCCCGGGGATCCCCGGCAGTTGGGGGACTACTGGCTGGCGGGGCGGCTGGGGGCCGGTGGGCAGGGGGTGGTGTACGAGGGGTACGCCCCGGACGGGACGCGGGTCGCGGTCAAGACCCTCCACGGGGACGGGCTGCGCGCCGGGTTCGCCAAGGAGGTCGAGGCCGCCCGGCGGGTGTCGTCGTTCTGCACCGCGCGGATCCTCGCGGCGGACCTGGACGGCGAGCGGCCCTACGTCGTCAGCGAGTACGTCCCGGGGCCCGACCTGCAGCGGGCGGTGGAGTCGTCCGGGCCGTTCGGGGCCGACGACCTGCACCGGCTGGCCGTGGGGGTCGCCACCGCGCTGGTCGCCATCCACCAGGCCGGGGTGGTCCACCGTGACCTCAAGCCCGCCAACGTGCTGCTCGGGCCGGGCGGTCCCCGGGTCATCGACTTCGGCATCGCCCGTACCGAGGAGATGTCGCGCAGCGCCACCGGGCAGTTCAAGGGGACGCCCCGGTACATGGCGCCGGAGATGTTCCGGGGCGAACGGGCCGGGCCGCAGGCCGACGTGTGGGCCTGGGGGGCGCTGGTGGTGTTCGCGGCCACCGGGCGGCCTCCGTTCGCCGGTGACCAGCTCCCGGTGCTGATGCGGAACGTCCTGCACACGGAGCCGGACCTCGGGCCGCTCCCCGAGCCGCTGCGGGACACCGTGGCGGCGGCGCTGAGCAAGGACCCGGCCGCGCGTCCCTCCGCCCGGCACGTCCTGCTCACCCTGCTCGGCGGCGCGGGCGGGGAGACCGCACGGCTGCTGGAGCAGGGCGACCGCGCCGCCGGGGGCACCGGGGCCGCCGTGCGGACCACCGACAGCGTCCCGTCCCTCGGCGAGCGGGCCGAGGAGGTGTACGCGCGGCTGACGCCCGAGGCGCGGGAGGCGGTCCCGCGGATGCTGCTGCGCCTGGTCGTCCCGGGAGGGGCCGCCGAGGACACGCTGCGCCGGGCGGACGCGCGCGAGTTCGACGACGGCCGTACCGACCCGCGTGCCGTCGCCGCCGTCCTCGACGTGTTCGCCGCCGGGGGCCTCCTCGTCCGCGACGACCAGGGCGTCACGCTGGCGACGGCGGCGCTGCTGCGGGCGTGGCCCCGGCTGCGGGCGTGGGTGGACGCCGAACGCGACGGGCTGCCCGTGCATCGGGCGCTCACCGACGCGGCGCTGCTGTGGGACCGGCACGGCCGCAGGCCCAGCGACCTCTACCAGGGGACGCCGCTGGACCGCGCGCTGCGCTGGGCCGCCACCGGCCGCCGGAACGCGACGCTGAACGTGGTCGAGAACGCCTTCCTGGACGCCTGCGCGGCGCTCACCCGG
>DATADI010000163.1:0-8633 GCA_036258615.1 Thermomonospora sp.
AAGGCCACGCGACTCAGCACCCGTCGATCGAGCAGAACGCCCCTCGGTCAGGGTCGCCTCGGCCTTGTCGATGGCCTTGCGGAGCGCCTCGACACCGGGCACGCCCTCAATGCGCACGTCCCCGACCAGCACCGTCGGCACGGCGGTGATCTGCAGGGACGCCGCCTCGGCCAGCGCCGCCCGGTGCGCCTCGGCGTACCGCCCGTCCGCCAGGGCCGCGCGGAACGCCTCGGCGGGCAGCCCCAGCCCGGCGGCGATCCCGGTCAGCACCTCCGGATCGCCGATGTCCAGGCCGTCCTCGAAGAACGCGCGGAGCACCCGGTCGTCGTACTCCCCGGCCATGCCGTGCTCCAGGGCGAACCGGTGCCCCTCGAACGCGAGCCGGGTGTACGGCTGCGGCGACACGTCCGGCAGCCGGATGCCCACGCCCATCCGCCGCGCCATCGGGTACACGACCCGGGCCCAGACGTCCTGGAGGTAGCGCCCCTCGGGCCGCAGGGTGGGCGTCGGCTCGGGCCGCAGCTCGAACGGCATCCACGTGACGCTCACGTCCCGCCCGGCGGTGGCCTCGGCGAGGGGCTGCTTGGCCAGCAGGCAGAACGGGCAGACGTAGTCGGACCAGATCCGGATCGGGACGGTCACGACCGCTCCCCGTCCCGGGCCGCGGGAACGACGGCGGTGACCTCGACCTCGATCTGCCAGTCGGGCTGCGCCAGCGAGGAGACCTCCAGCAGCGTGTCCGCCGGGTACGGCTCGGACAGGAACTCCTCGCGGAGCCGGATCACGTTGTCGAGGTTCGCGGCCATGTCGGTGACGAAGATGCCGACCTTCACCACGTCCGTGAGGTCGGCCCCGGCCTCGGCGAGCACCCGCCGGACGTTGGCGAACGCCTGCCGCCCCTGCTCGAGGAAGTCACCGGAGACCGTCCGCCCCCGTTCGTCGATGCCCGCCTGGCCCGACACGTACAGGACGTCGCCCGCCCGGATCGCCTGCGAGATCCGGTACGGCTCGTACCAGTCGGGGGTGGTGGCGATCCGCTCGATGCGCGGCGCGGTGCGAGAAGACATGAGACCCTCCACAGGAGATTGCTTGTACATACATTCTTTGTATGCGCAAGCAAATGTTGTCGCGTGCATGTACCCTTGTCAAGACGGACGGGAGGTGACGGGATGGACCCGCAGGTCTGGGACCAGGTCCTCACCCTCTCCGCGCGCGTCGAGCACGAGCTGGCCCGCCGCCTCCAGCGACGCCACGGCATCGGCCCCTCGGACTACCGCGCCCTGGGCCGCCTCGCCGAGTCCCCCGACGGCGAACTGCGCATGCAGGACCTCGCCGAGGCCATCGGCCTCAACCAGAGCTCCGTCAGCCGCCTGGCCGCCCGCCTCGAAGCCGCCGGCCTCGCCCACCGCGACCTGTGCCCCGACGACCGCCGCGGCGTCTACCTCGTCATCACCCCCGAGGGCCGCACCCTCCGCGACCAGGCCACCGCCACCTACCGCGAGATCCTGACCACCGTCCTGGACGAGGCCGCCACCGACACCCACCTGGCCCCCCTCATCACCCGCCTCCGCACCTGACCCACCCCAGCCCCATCACAAGCCGTCCACCATGCCGACTTCGGGGAACGATGAGTTCTTGGGGGCCGGGTGGTCTGTATGAGGGAACGGCTCGTACATCGGTGGGAGGTCATCGTGGAACCGCAGGGTGAGCTGGACCAGAGATTCAGCAGTGAGAACGCCGTGGCTGTGGGTTGGGGCCAGGCGGAAAGGGTTCTGGAGGAGGCGCAGCTGTTCTGGCTGTCGACCGTGCGGGGGGACGGGCGGCCACACGTCACGCCGGTGCTGGCGGTGTGGATGGACGGGGCGCTGCACTTCACCACCGGGCCCGCCGAGCAGAAGGCCAGGAACCTCGCCGGGAACGAGCAGGTGGTGCTCACCACCGGATGCAACACCCAGGAGGGCCTCGACATCGTGATCGAGGGCAGGGCGGTGCGCCTGACCGATGAGGACAGGCTGCACGGGCTCGCCGAGGCTTATGTGGCCAAGTACGGGGACGTGTGGCGGTTCGAGGTACGGGACGGGGCGTTTCACCGGGAGGACGTGGACGAGGCGTGGGTGTTCGCCGTCGCGCCGGTGAAGGCGTTCGGGTTCGGCAGGGGTGAGGAGTACAGCCAGACCCGCTGGCGGTTCGCCGGAGCGTCGTGAGGGCGGGTCAGGGCTTGCGGGCGATGCCGCCGATCATCAGCCGCTGGCCGATGGTGAGCGGGTAGGTGAGGAGCCCGTCCGGACGCCACTCGGGGAGGTGCACCAGGCCGGGCGGCACCAGGTCCAGGCCGGTGAAGTAGCGGGCGATCTCCTCGCGGGTGCGGAAGCGGCCCGTGCCGAGGAAGCGCAGGAAGGTCTCCTCCAGGGCGGCGGCGTCGGGGCCCGAGCGGCAGAAGTGGGTGAGGAACAGGTGACTGCCGGAGGGCACCGCCGCCATGTAGCGCTCCACGATGCCCTGCGGGTCCTCGTCGTCGTGCAGGTGGTGGAGCATCCCCACCAGCAGCACCGCCACCGGCTCGGAGAAGTCGATCAGTTTGTGGACCTCGGGCAGGCCCAGCACCGCCTCCGGGTCGCGCAGGTCGGCGGTGACCACGGTGGTGTACTCGTTCTGCACCAGCAGGGCCCGGCCGTGGGCGAGCACGATCGGGTCGATGTCCACGTACACCACCCGGGCGTCCGGCACGTGCCGCTGGGCGACCTGGTGGGTGTTCTCCACGGTCGGCAGGCCCGAGCCGAGGTCGAGGAACTGCCGGACCCCGGCCTCGGCCGCCAGGTGACGGACGCCCCGGCCGAGGATCGCGCGGTTGTACCAGGCCAGGTCGCCGATCTCCGGCATCACCTTGAACAGCTCCTCGGCGACCGCGCGGTCGACCTCGTAGTTGTCCTTGCCGCCGAGCACCGCGTCATAGGCGCGGGCGATGCTCGGCCGGGTGGTGTCGATGCCCTCCGCCGTCATTCCCCGTCCGTTTCGCGGAGCAGTTCCCGCAGGAATCCGGGAGTGCGGTCGGGGGGCGCGGCCTGCGCGCACAAGGTGTCCATGGTGCGCGAGTAGAGGTCGATCTCCTGGGGTTTGTCGAGATACTGCGCGCTGTCGAGCTGTTCGAGATAGACCACGTCCGGCAGGTCGGGCTCCTGGAACCGCAGGATGGTGAACGGCCCGCCGGGCGCGCCGAGCCCGAGGCGGAACGGCGCGATCTGGATCGTCACACTGGGCAGGGCGGCCAGCTCCAGCAGGTGGTCGAGCTGGTCGCGCATCACCTGCGCGCCGCCGACCCGCCGCCGCAGCGCCGACTCGTCGATGACCGCCCACAGCTTGGGCGCGTCCGGCCGGGTCAGCAGCCGCCGCCGGGCCACCTCCAGCGCCACCCGGCGTTCCAGGTCGTCGGGGGTGGCGCGGGGGTGCCGCAGCCGGGTCACCGCCCGGGTGTACTCCTCGGTGCGCAGCAGGCTCGGCACGAACTGGACCTCGTAGGTGCGCAGCCGCGCGGCGGCCTCCTCCAGCGCCACGTACATCTCCTGCCAGCTCGGCAGGATGTCGCCGTACTCGTCCGACCAGTGCGGCGCGGCGGCCTGCCGGACCAGCGACATCAGCCCGGCGCGCTCGGGCCCGTCGGTCAGGCCGTACAGGGTGAGCAGGTCGGCGACGTCGCGCTCCTTGATGCCCACCCGGCCCAGCTCCAGCCGGCTCATCTTGGACGCCGACGCCCGGATGGCGTACGCGGCGCTCTCGCGGGTGATCCCCCGGTCCTCGCGCAGCCGCCGCAGCTGGGCGCCCAGCAGCATGCGCAGGACGGTGGGGCCGCCCCGCTGCGCGCCGAACAGGCGGCGCACGGACGCGTCGTCCGCCGGCCTGGCCATGGTCATCGGTGCTCCTTCCTGCGACGGCAGGAGTCCTCCGTTGTTGAACCCACCACCTTATCGTCCATTTCCGCCGAACTGGGGAGGGTCGGCCGGTTCGCTGCAATTCGATGGGCTTGGAACGTTCCCGGCAATGGCGTTCCGTGGCCGGGTGCGGCCGTTCCGCAGGGCGTGATAAAGCGGTTCTCCGCGGTAATGGGAAATTCGGGGAATCCCCGGGGCCGGGCCGGGCGGCCTGTGCGAGGTCACGGCGATCCGTGCCCCTGTGGGCGTACCGCCGTGACCTCGCTCCCCCGGCCCTGTTCAGGTGCACCGACGCGAGTGTGGGGCCGTCTGCACCGGCCCCGTCCCCCGGTCACCCGCCATCGGGTGTCCTCACTGGGTGCGAACGAAGCTAACCGCTACTCCCCCGTAGGACGGCCTTGATCGCCGAACGCTCGACCAGCGGTCGGGGAACTGCGGCGAGCGGTCCTCAGGCGGGGACCAGCCGCCACAGCGAGGTCGTCTCGGCGGCGCGGGCGGCGTGCAGCGGGTCGCCGGGGTCGGCCGACCGGGGATGCCGGGGCCGGACGTCCCGCCGCCCGGCGACCGCCAGCCCGGCGTCGGCGAAGGCCGCGAGCAGTTCGTCCCGGGTGCGCAGCCCGAGGTGCTCGGCGATGTCCGACAGCACGAGCCAGCCCTCCCCGCCGGGCTCCAGGTGCTCGGCCAGCCCGACGAGGAACCCGCGCAGCATCCGTCCCCCGGGGTCGTAGACGGCGTGCTCGATGGACGAGGAGGCCCGCGCCGGGATCCACGGCGGATTGCACACCACCAGCCCCGCGCGCCCCGGCGGGAAGAGTTCCGCCCGGACGACCTCGACCTGTTCGGCCAGGCCCAGCCGTTCGACGTTCTCCCGTGCGCAGGCGAGCGCCCGGTCGTCGTTGTCGGTGGCGACGACCCGGCGCACGCCCCGCCGGGCCAGCACGGCCGCCAGCACGCCCGTCCCCGTCCCGATGTCGAACGCCACGGACGCGGACGACGGCAGCGGCTCCTGCGCCACGAGATCGACGTACTCTCCGCGCACGGGGGAGAAGACGCCGTAGTGGGGGTGGATGCGGGCGTTCAGGGCGGGCACCTCGACGCCCTTGGTCCGCCATTCGTGGGCCCCGATGATCCCGAGGATCTCGCGGAGGGACACCAGCGACGGCTCGTCCCCCGGCGGCCCGTACGCCTCGCGGCAGGCGTCCCGGACGTCGGGGGAGCGCCGCAGGGGGATCGTGTAGTCGGGGTCGAGCGGCACCAGGAGCATGCCGAGCGTGCGGGCCTTCTGACCCTGCGCCATCCGGTGCACGTGGAAGTCCTGGGCGCGCGGCCGGGGCTCCGTGCCGGCCGGGGCGGAGCGGCGGCGCCGTCGCGGCCGGTCCACCCGGCGGGCCAGCGCGCTGAGCAGCTGGCGGGCGTTGTGGAAGTCGCCGCGCCACAGCAACGCGGTGCCCTCGCACGCCAGCCGGTAGGCGGTGTCGGCCGTCATCCGGTCGTCGGCGACCACGAGACGCCGGGGCGGCGGCGCGCCGTTCTCCGAGCGCCAGCGCGCCACGCGGGACGCGCCCGCTTCGTTCCAGTGGACCTCGGTGTGCACACGTCCCCCCGACGGGTTGTCGCTCGAATCTATCCGCATCCGGGATGGGTGCTCCCCGGCGTCGCCGATCGGCGGTTGAATCGGGGGCGGTGGACAACCTGTGGGCACGCTGGGGACCGCTCTGTGCGCGGAGCGGCGTCTTCGCTGGTCGAGCCCTGTGCACAGAAGTTATCCACAGGCTGTGGAGAAAGCGTGGACCGGTGAGTATCCCCAGACGTGTCCCCAGCTCGGCGGACGGGCGTGGACAACCCCTGCCAACATGGGGACTGCGCTGGGGAAAGGCGGTGGACGCCGTGTGTATTGCGCTGGTCACGCACTGTGGGCAACGGTTGTCCACAGCCTGTGGACGACCGGGATCACCGCAGACGGCCGGACCTCGTGGCCGGTAGCTCCCCACAGATGTCCACAGGTGCCCGCGTCCCCGAGATCGACGCCGTCCGGGGGCTCGCCCTGTGCGGGATCCTGGTGGTCAACCTGGTGGGCATCACCGGCATCCAGGTCGATCCCGGGCCTGTGCACGACCTCTACGAGACCCTGTTGCACCAGCGCTTCTTCCCGGTGTTCTCGTTCCTGTTCGGGCTGAGCGCCGGGTTGATGCTCCGGCGACTGGACCAACGACCCCAGGCGGTGCTGCTGGCCCGGTTCGGCTTCCTGATCCCGTTCGGGATGGTCCACCAGGTGCTGCAACCCGGTGAGGTGCTCCTGGTGTACGCGGTGGTGGGCATCGTCGTCCTGGTACCCGCCTCGTACCTTCCCCGGGCGGTGGTGCTGGCCGCGGGCACGGTCGCCACCGTGGCCGCCCTCGCGACCGGTGGGGGCACGGCGCTGATCCCCGGGCTGTTCCTCCTGGGGATGGCCGCCGTGTCGTACGGCCTGCCGTCCCTCGTGGCGAGCGGTCACGTCATGACGGCCTTCGGGGTCACGGCGACCGCGGCGGTCGCCCTCAACCTCTGGCAACTGGCACGGGAGACCGATGCGCTGGCCGCGACCGCCGGGGTCGTCACGGGCGCGGCCTACGTGACCGGGCTGCTCGTTCTGGCAGCGAGGTGGCGCGCCGTGGGTTCCCTGCTGGAGCCGCTGGGACGGCTCGCGCTGACCAACTACGTCACGGCGACGGTGTTCGTGCTCGCGGCCGACCGTGTGCTGAACCTGGGAGACGAACGGCGCCTTCCGGTGGTTCTCGGTACGGCGGCGGCGATTCTCGTCCTCCAGGGCGTCGCGAGCCGCCTGTGGTTGCGCCGCTATCGCCACGGGCCACTGGAATGGATGTGGCGGTGCCTGACGTGGTGGCGTGCGATGCCCAACCGGACACGCGCCGCCACCTGAGGAAACGTTCGAATCTGTGTTCGATCTTCCGGTAGGGTCCGATGCCCATGGGGCACCTGTACAACGAGTCGATCCGCGCCGAGACGGACCCGTCCGGGCGGCTCACCGCCTATGAGTGGCGCGGCCTGCGCTACACCGTCCACGAGGTCCTCAAGGCGTACGGCGCGGAGCCCGAGCCCCGCGTCTACCGGGTGCGGGTGAGCACCGGGCACGGCGTCGCGGTGGCGGAACTGGCCCGCGACGCCGACCGCTGGCGGCTGCGGCACCTGTTCTCCGCCTGACCTGTTGCCCCCTGTTTACACCCGGCTGACCTGCGAATTCTTACCGTGGCCGGGTGGGGGACAGCACCGGGTGGACCGCTCCGGGAGGGGTGCGGGTCACCGTCGTGCCGATGTCGGGGGCGCACCGGGTGACGGCCGCCGCGCTCGGCTGCGCCATCCCCGACGACGCGTCCTTCGCCTACCTGGTGACGCGGGGCGGCGCGATCGTCGAACGGGGCTACTACCCCAGCGTGGAGTCCCTCGCCGACGTCGTGGACCTGTCCAGCCTGGAACCGACCTGAGTACCCTGAACCGCCGGGCACAGGCAGCACCAGAGGGAACGCCCATGAACGACACCGCCACCCCCGCGGACCAGGCCGTGTGGACGCGGGTCGAGTGGGTGCAGGGCGGGCCGCTGGACCTGATGACCGCCCGGATGGCCCGCACCCACTTCGCCCCCCACAGCCACGAGGAGTACGCGATCGGCGCGTGCTTCGCGGGCCTGGAGGTCATCCGGTGCCGGGGCGGGCTGTACTACTCGGGCCCGGACAGCGTCGTGGTGATCGAACCGGGCGAGTCCCACACCGGAGGCCCCGCCATCGCCGAGGGCATGGCGTACCGGGTGGCGTACCCGGCCACCTCCCTGCTGGTGGACGCCACGTCGGTGGCCCCGCACTTCCCTGAGCCCGTCTTCCGCGACCCCGAGCTGGCCGAGCGGCTCCGCCGGGCCCACGTGGCGCTGACCCGTGGCACCGACCCCCTGGAGGGCGAGGCCCGGCTGCTGTCGGCGCTCGCCGACCTCGTCGCCCGCCACGCCCGTCCGGCACCCTCCGCGCCCGGCGGTGCGGACGCCGGAGCCGACGACCTCGTCGCCCGCGTCGTCATGGAACGGTTCGCTGACGAGCTGGTCGCCCCGCCGTCGCTCGCGGAGATCGCCGGGGACCTCGGCATGTCGCGCTACCGGCTGATCCGCACGTTCCGCGCCACGGTCGGCATGCCGCCGTACGCCTGGCTGGCGCAGCACCGCGTCCACCGGGCCCGCGCGCTGCTCGAACGCGGCCACCGCCCGGCGGAGGCGGCGGCCCTCACCGGCTTCGCCGACCAGGCGCACCTCACCCGGTGGTTCCGCCGGGTGCTCGCGGTGACGCCGGGAGCGTTCCGCAACAGCGTTCAAGACCCGGTGCGGCGCGCGGGCTGATCCTGGACGGCGCTGTCCGTTGTGGGGCATGTGTCCCGTTCCGTGTCCGTCCGGGGAGGACGCCGTGAGCCGTCGTGGCTGGGTGCTGTTCGCGTTGATGAGCGTCATCTGGGGAGTGCCCTACCTGATGATCAAGGTCGCGGTGGAGGGCGTCTCCGTGCCGGTCCTGGTGTTCGCCCGGCCGCGCAGCGCCAGCGGCAGCAGCACCGCCGCGCCCACCGCGACCCGGGCGAAGACCAGGACCGGGACGGACACGCCCTCCACCGCGACCTTGATCATCAGGTAGGGCACTCCCCAGATGACGCTCATCAACGCGAACAGCACCCAGC
>DATADI010000164.1:0-7695 GCA_036258615.1 Thermomonospora sp.
CCACCACGGCAACATTCCGCTCTGACCGGGGCGCGGCCGGTTTCGGTCATGCGCCGGTCAACGGGGTGTGGATAGGCTGATCACGAATCGGTCACGGTCGTGCTGGACCCACCCCGGAGAGCCTCATGAGCGGACAGCCCGGCTCCGTCACGGCGGAGAAGTTCCACGCCCCCGACTCGTCCATCTTCGAATGGGGCCCCCTGTTCCCGGACGGCCCGGGGTGGCTGGAGTGGCTGACCAAACCGATCCTGATCATGGGATTGGCGTCGGTCCTGGTCGTGCTGTTCTACTGGACCGCCTTCCGCCGTCCCGCGCTGGTGCCCCGGGGCATGCAGAACGTCGGTGAGGTCGCCTATCTCTTCGTCCGCGACCAGGTCGCGCGGCCGATGCTCGGCAAGGACGGCGACCGGTGGATGCCCTTTCTGCTGTCGGTGTTCTCCTTCGTCCTCCTGATGAATCTGATGGGCGTCGTCCCGGTGCTCCAGCTTCCGGCGACCTCGCATTTCGCGCTGCCGCTGCTGCTGGCACTGGTCGTGTACGGGCTGTACCTGTTCCTGAGCGTCCGGCATCAGGGGTTCGTCGGCTACTTCAAGAACGTGATGTTCCCGCCGGGTCAGCCGTGGTGGGTCTACCTGGTGCTCTCTCCGATCGAGTTGATGCAGCACCTGATCCTGCGACCGGCCACCCATTCCATCCGGCTCTTCGCCAACATGTTCGCGGGGCACCTGCTCATCGCGTTCTTCTCGGCGGTCGCGTACTGGTTCCTGGTCGAGAAGCTCACGGGGGCCGGTTTCGGCGTCGGCGTCCTGGGCTTTCTGATGGCCATTGTCATCACGGGCTTCGAGATGTTCGTGATGTTCCTGCAGGCGTACATCTTCACCCTGCTGGCGGCCTCGTACATCAACGGCGCCCTGCACCCCGACCACTGACCCGCCGCTCATCGGCGGATCTCGAGGACGACCTTGCCGGGGACACCGTTGTGCTTGGCACGGAACGCCTCCCGGGCCTCCGCCAGGGGGTGGACGGCGCCGACGTGGGCGCGGAGGTCGCCCGAGGCGGCGCGGCGGGCGAGTTCGGCGAGCTGGTCGCGGTTCGGCTCGACGATGAAGAACAGCGCACGCCCTGACTCCGGCTCGACCGGGGGCGGGGCGGTGATCGAGACCAGGGTGCCGCCCGGCCGGACCAGGGCGGCGGAGCGGGCGAGCAGGTCCCCGCCGATGGTGTCGAACACCAGGTCCACCGGCTCGACGGCGTCCTCGAACCGTTGGCGTTCCAGGTCGACGAAGGTGTGGGCGCCCAGCTCCGCCGCGAGGTCGGCGACGCGTCCCCGGCCGGTGGCGATGACGTGCGCCCCGGCCTGGCGGGCGAGCTGGACCGCGAGCGTGCCGGTGCCCCCGCCCGCCCCGTGGACGACGACGCGCTGGCCGGGCTCCAGGCCGCCGTGCACGAAGAGCCCCTGCCAGGCCGTCAGCCCGGAGAGCGGCAGCGCGGCGGCCTCCACGAAGGTCAGGGAGTCGGGCATCCGCGTGAGGTTGCGCGCCTCGACCGCCACGTACTCCGCCGCCGCCCCGTCACGGTGCCAGTCGGTGAGCCCGAAGACCCGGTCGCCCACGGCCAGTCCGGTGGTGCCGTACCGGACCTCGGTGACCACGCCCGCCACCTCGTGGGCCGGGATGGACGGCGTCCGGTCCCGCCCGGCCCGGTCGACCCAGGTGCCCGGCCACTCCAGCTCGTCGGGGACGAACCCGGCCGCGTGCACCCGCACCACGACGTCCCCGGTGGCGGCATGGGGCGGCGGCGCGTCCTCCAGGACGAGGTCGTCGCTGCCGCCGTGCTTGTGGATGCGTACCGCTTTCATGGTCGCGCCTTTCGTTGTGCAGTGCCTTGCCACCAGGGAGACGACGCTGCACCGGGCGGTGTGACAGGGGTTCGGACCAGCCGATCAGGGGAGAGAGGGCAGGTGAGCGCTATCGCACTGATCATCATCGACATGCTGAACCCCTACGAGCACGAGGACGCGGACCGGCTGGCGGGCAGCGTCGAGAAGGTCGTGGAGCCGCTGGCGGACCTGCTCACGAGGGCACGGGACCGTGACGACATCCGGGTGCTGTACGTCAACGACAACTACGGGGACTTCTCGGCAACGCGGGACGACATCGTCGCGCAGGCCCTGCGCGGACGGCGGCCTGATCTGGTGGAGCCGATACGGCCGACGGCCGAGTGCGCCTTCCTGCCGAAGGTCCGGCACAGCGCGTTCTACGGCACGTCCCTGGAGTACCTGCTGCTGCGCGAGGAGATCGGGCAGGTGGTGCTGGCGGGCCAGGTGACCGAGCAGTGCGTCCTGTACAGCGCCCTGGACGCCTACGTCCGCCACCTGTCGATCACGGTTCCGCGGGACGCGGTGGCCCACATCGATCCGGACCTCGGGGACGCCGCGCTGCGCATGATGGAACGCAACATGCGCGCCCGGATCGCCACCACCGCCGACTGCCTGCCCTGACGCCCCGGCACCGTCAGCCGCTGGAGCGGATCCGGTCGCCGAGGCCGCGCAACGCCTCGACGGGCTGTTCGGTCTCGGTCCACGGCGGTGTGAGGTCGCCGGGCGTGTAGCGCGGCACCACGTGGACGTGGAAGTGGAACACGCTCTGCCAGGCGGTCTCGCCGCTGGCGTGCCAGAGGTTGATGCCCGGGGCGTCGAGCGCCCTCCTCAGCAGCGCGGACACCCGGACGACGGCCGCCATGACGGCGCCCGCCTCGCCGGGCTCGATGTCCGCCAGGTCGGTGCGGTGGCGGCGCGGCACGACCAGGGTGTGCCCCCGGGTGGCCTGCGTGATGTCGAGGAAGGCGACGGCGGCGTCGTCCCGGTAGACGACCTCCGCGGGCTCCTGCCCGCCGACGATCCGGCAGAAGACGCAGCCGTCCGGGGGGTTCACGATCGGGCCTCCACCGTGTGCGGGCCTCAGGACACACCGGGAGCCTAGACCGTCCGGGCGTGGAATATCCCCACAAAATCTATCTAGACAGTAGGGAATACTCCGTGCCAGCATGATCGCGGGGCTCCGGGACCCGGCCCGGGGCCGTTCCATGACCCCCTGCGTAAGGAGCGAGCTGTGCCCTCTGTGAGAACTCGGAAGTCCGTGCGGCGCGGCGGCCGTGCGGTGCTGGTGCCGGTCGCGGCGGCGGTGGCGCTGTCGGGCGTCGCCGTGGTGCCGCCCGCCGCCGCGGCGCCCGTGGACGTGGCCCTGGAGTGGTACGACGCCACGGCGCAGACGATCGCGGCGGCCGGGGCGCCGACGCAGTCCACCAACAGCCGGACCTGGGCGATCGGCTGGCTGGCCGCCGCCCGCGCGGTGCGGGCGACGCCGAAGGGGGTCCAGCCGCGTCCGTTCCAGGAGGCCGCGGTGGCCGGTGCGGTGCACGCCTCCCTCGTGGCGCTGGTGCCCGCGCGCAAGGACGCGCTGGACGCGGCGCTGCGCCGCACGCTCGGCCGGATCCCGGACGGGACGGCGGAGCGGCGCGGGCTGGCGGCGGGCAGGCGGCAGGCCCGGGTGGTCCTGGCGTCGCGGGAGGACGACGGGCTGGACCCGCAGTCGGTCAACGCCCCCTTCCCGACCCCGGCCCCCAAGCCCGGGATCTGGCAGCCGACCCCGCCCGCCAACTCGCCGGCCCTGCAGGCGGGCAACCGGAAGGCGCGGCCGTTCCTGCTCGCGCGGGCGAGCCAGTACCGGCTCAAGCCGCCGCCCGCGCTGGGCTCCGCCCGCTACCGGGCCGACCTGGCGGAGGTCCGCGCGTACGGGTCGATCGACAGCAAGGTCCGCACGCCCCGGCAGACCGAGACGGCCAACTTCTGGCTCGGGTCCTCGCTGACCCTGTACACCGAGCCGCTCCGCGTCGCGCTGGCGCGGTCGAAGCGGCCCCTCGCGGCGCGGACGAAGCTGGTGGCCCTGTTCCACGTGGCGCTGGTGGACACGCAGATCGCCACGTCCGACACCAAGTACGCGTACCTGCGGTGGCGGCCGATCACGGCGATCCGGTCGGCCGATATCGACGGTGACCCCACGACGACGCCCGACCCGAACTGGACGCCGCAGCACACCACGCCCGCCCACCCGGACTACCCCAGCGGCCACAACACCTACTCCGGTGCGGCCGAGGAGGTGCTGACCGCCCTGGTCGGGCCGCGCACCGCGCCGTTCCGCCTCACCAGCCCGACCGCGCCCGGCGTGACCCGCACGTACACCACCTGGAAGAAGCTGACCCAGGAGAACGTGGACGCGCGGGTCTGGTCCGGCATCCACACCAGGACCGCCGACACAGCCGGGGTCCACCTGGGACGTGTGGTCGCCGAGCACACCCTCCGCCACGCAGACCGGCTTTTCCGCTGACACAACGGACGCGGCCCCGGGCGTGAGTCACGCGCCGGGGCCGTGCCGTCATCGGTCAGTCGTGCAGCACCTTCAGATCGAGACGCTCCAGGCGTTCCGGGTCGGCCAGAATGTCGATCGCGGTGATCCGGCCGTCCCGCACGGTGAACGCCATGACGGACATCGGCCGTCCCTCCACCGCCGCGACCACCCCGGCGGCCCCGTTGATGAGCGCGGGCCGGGCGACGTCGGCGATGCGGGCGAACGTGAGGGCCTGCCGCGCCACCGTCTCGGCTCCGCGCAGCACCGCGGCCGGGCGCATCGCCCCGGCGTCGGAGCGGGCCACCACGTCCGGGTCCAGGACGGACACCAGGGCCTCGAAGTCCCCGCCCCGGGCGGCGGTGAGGAACGCGTCCACCACCTCGCGCTGGCGGCCGAGGTCGGGGTCGGGGACGGGCGCGGCCCCCTGGACGCGGCGGCGGGCCCGGCTGGCGAGCTGCCGCGCAGCCGCCGGGGAACGCCCGACGATCGGGGCGATCTCGTCGAACGGCACCCCGAACAGGTCGTGCAGCACGAAGGCGAGCCGTTCGGCGGGGGCCAGCGTCTCCAGCACCACGAGCAGCGCGAGCCCCACCGAGTCGGCCAGCAGCGCCGCGTCCTCGGGGTCCACCGCGTCCGGGCGGCTGACGATCGGGTCGGGGAGCCGCAGGTCCAGCGGCTCCTCCCGGCGGGAGGTGCGCGACCGCAGCATGTCCAGGCACACCCGCCCGACCACGGTGGTCAGCCAGCCCGCCAGGTTGTCCACGTCGCGGGTGTCGGACCGGCTGAGCCTGAGCCAGGCCTCCTGGACGGCGTCCTCCGCCTCGCTCAGCGACCCGAGCATCCGGTACGCCACCGCCCGCAGATGCCCCCGGTGCGCCTCGAACCGCTCCGCCAGGAAGTCGTCGCCGCCCATCCGCTCAATCCCCTCATGCCGACCAGGCCGTCAGAGCTATGACGCGCCGGAGACCGGCGATGTGACGAGAGGCGCTGTGACACAGCTCATGTGACCTGTGTCACTTTTTTGGTTTTTGGTCACCGGAACCTCCGGTTTGGGGCGATCGTGTCTGCGCGGCGCGTGCCGCTCGCTGTGCGTGATGACGGGAGACCGAGGCCGGGATGCGGAGACGGATCGTTCGCTGGGGGATCGTGGTCGCCCTGGTGGCCGCGGCGGGAGCGCTGCCCGGCGGCGGGCCGCAGCGCATCGACCTGCACGACGTCCCCGAGGCGGTGTCGTTCTTCAAGGTCACCGAGACCGCCGACCGGGCCGCCGAACCGGTCGGCTACGAGCGCTCCTGAGCCGTCCGCGAGGGCTGTCGCGGCGGGCGGGCGGCGGGTGAAGATGAGGGATGAGCACTTCCGTCGATGAACGCCGCGCCCGGGTCGTCGCGATCTGCTCCGGCCTGCCCGAGGTCGTCGGCGAGGCGGGGCGGCACGTCACGTTCCGGGTGCGCCGCCGGACGTTCGCCTACTACCTCGACGACCACCACGGCGACGGGCGGCTGTCGTTCCAGTGCAAGGCCGCGCCGGGTGAGCAGGAGGCGCTGGTCGCCGCCGACCCCGCGCGGTTCTTCGTCCCCCCGTACCTGGGGCCGCGCGGCTGGGTCGGCGTCTACCTGGACGTGCCCGGGGTGAACTGGGACGAGATCGCCGAGCTGGCCGTGGAGAGCTACCGGCTGGTCGCGCCCAGGCGGCTCGTCGCACTGCTGTGAGCGGCCTGTTCGTCTACGGCACCCTCCGGTTCCCCGAGGTGCTGTCGATCCTGCTGGGCCGCGTCCCCGAGCTGGAGCCCGCCACGGCGGCGGGCTGGCGGGTGAAGGCGCTGCCGGGCGCGGTCTATCCCGGCCTCGTCCCGGACCCGGACGCCGTCGCCGAGGGCCTGCTGATGACCGGCCTGTCGGAGGACGAGCGCCGCCTGCTCGACGCCTACGAGGGCGAGGAGTACGAACCCCGCCTGCTGCGGCTCGACGGAGGCCGGGAGGGCTGGGCCTACGTGTGGCGGCACGAGACCGCGCCGCACGACTGGGACATCGCCCGTTTCGCCCGCCGGGACCTCGCGGCCTACCTGGCGGGCTGCCGGGTATGGCGCCGGACGTACGACCGGGCGGTCGCGGGGGACGGGAACCGTTCGGGCGGTCGCGGGATCTGATCGAGGGTGGACGGGCGGCGCGTTCACGTGGTGTTCATTTTGCCTGGGCTTCTGTTCATGTGGGTCGGGGATGATGATGACTATGAGCGTCAATCCAGGACAAATTCCCTCGCGAGGTGATGCCCTGCCGGAGGACCGCTACCTCGACCGGGAGGAGAGCTGGCTCCGGTTCAACCAGCGCGTCCTGGAGCTGGCCGAGGATCCCGCGCTGCCGCTGCTGGAGCGGGTGCGCTTCCTGGCGATCTTCGCCAGCAACCTCGACGAGTTCTTCCGCGTGCGGGTGGCGGGACTCAAACGACGCATGGCGACAGGCCTGCTGCTGCGGACGAAGAGCGGGCTCAAGCCGCGCGAGGAGCTCGTCAGGATCGCCACGATCGCCGACGAGCTGGCCAAGCGGCACGCCGCCGTGTTCCACGACAAGATCTGCCCTGAGCTGGCGGGTGAGGGCGTCCAGATCGCCCGCTGGGAGGACCTGGGCCGCGAGGAGCGCACCGAGCTGCGCAAGCTGTTCAGGGAGCGGATCAGGCCGGTCCTGACGCCGCTGGCCGTGGACCCCGCACACCCGTTTCCCTACATCTCCGGGCTCAGCCTCAACCTGGCCGTCCTGGTGCGCAATCCGGCGACCGACCACACGGTCTTCGCCCGGGTCAAGGTCCCTTCGCAGCTGCCCCGGTTCATCCAGGCGTCCAAGGACCGGTTCGACCCCCTCGAAGACGTGATCGCGGCCCACCTGGGGCAGCTCTTCAAGGGCATGGAGATCCTCCAGCACCACGTCTTCCGCGTCACCAGGAACGAGGATCTCGACGTCGACGAGGACGTCACGGAAAACCTCATGCAGGCCCTGGAGAAGGAGCTGCTCAAGCGGCGCTTCGGCCCGCCCGTACGGCTGGAGGTCGAGGACACGATCACCCCGGAGGTGCTGGCCCCGCTCGTGGAGGAGCTGGAGCTGGCGCCGCACGAGGTCTACCGGCTGCCCGGGCCGCTCGACCTGTCGGGCCTGCACGCCATCGCCGACCTGGACCGCGGCGAGCTGAGCTACCGCCCGTTCGTGCCGGCCGAGGCGATCAACGCGGAGGACGACATCTTCGGGCTGCTGCGCGAGCGCGACGTGCTGCTGCACCACCCCTACGACTCGTTCGCCAC
>DATADI010000165.1:0-8731 GCA_036258615.1 Thermomonospora sp.
CGCCCGCGACCGCCCTGGCGTCGCCTGTGAGGGCCTGTTCGGGACAGGGGAATGACGGTGGGTCGTCCTGGTCGGTACGTTGGGGGCGGCTTCGTCTTCACCGAAGGGGCAGGGGCGGCATCCGTGAGCGAGCTGTTGCGCTGGCCGATGGACGAGGGATCGGTCGTCGTCGAGGTCGACGAGGGGGACCCGGGGTTCGAGCCGGCGTCGCTGTCCGGTGACGGGGTGATCCACTCGGTGTCGGAACGGTTCGAGACGGCGCTGCTGTCCACCCGGGTCGCCGCGGAGAAGGCGCTGGCCGTGTTCCGTGACGGGGCGCTCCGGCCCGACGCGGTGGAGCTGGAGTTCGGGGTCAAGCTGAACGCCGCCGCCGGGGCGGTCATCGCCAAGACGGCGGGCGAGGCACACCTGAGGGTCAAGCTGACGTGGGCCCGTGACGGCTTCACCGGGCCGCCGCAGGAGGAGGGGCCGTCCAACGGTGCGGGGCCCGCCGGGGGCGCGGAACCGTCCGGGAACGGCGACCACCCGTCCGGTGACGGGGAGGGGCCCGCGGGCGGCTCGGACGGGTCGTGAGCGGCCGGCCGTCCTGGCAGGCGCGGATCGAGGTCGGGGGGCAGCCGCGCGGCGCGGGGATCCTGGTGGCCGAGCGGCACGTGCTGACCTGCGCGCACATCGCCGGGGAGCACACCGAACCGCAGGTCTCGTTCCTGAAGGCGCCGCAGGGTTACCGGGGCCGGAGCGCCCGGGTGGTGTTCCGGGGCCCGTGGCGGCGCAGGGACGATCCGGGTGACGTGGCGGTGCTGGAGCTGGACGAGCCGGTGGACATCCCGCCCGCCGTGTTCGCCGCGCCGCACGACTGGCCGCCCCCGGACCGGACGCTGCTGGTGTACGGGTTTCCGGCGGGCAAGCCGACCGGGTCGTACGCGCGGGTGACCGCCGACTTCGAGGAGGAGCTGCCCGAGGGGATCCAGGTCGAGCCGGAGACCGGGCACCTCGAGCGGCTCCAGAAGGGGTTCAGCGGCGGCGCGGTCTACGATCCGGTCGCCGGTGTGGTCGTCGGCATGATCACCGACGCGCAGAAGGACCCCGCGATCGGCCGGATGCTGCCGGTCGACCTGATCCGCCGGTACTGGGAGCCCCTCGACGAGCTGCTGCCGCTGACCTGGCTGGACCGTGACGGCGTCCGGGCGTTGCGCGCGACCGTCGGCGACGCCCGGCCCGGCGTCCCGGTGGACGAGATCTTCGCGCGGGTCTTCCCGGGCGTGTGGAAGCGCCGCGACCTGGTGTCCACCTGGGACGCGATCCGGTACGTCGCCGAGGAGTGCGTGGAGGAGGCGGCGCTGGCGCGGTTCCTGGTGGAGCTGGCCGGGCGGCTCGACGGGGCTCCGGGGGCGGCGCTGCTGGCCTGGGCGCGCGAGCGGCTGCCCGGGATCGCCGGGCCGGAGGACGCGGGCACCGCCTCGGTGATCGTCAAGATCGAGGCCCTGCGGGAGCGGGACCGCTACCGGGTGACCCTGTTCAGCCTGGTCGACGGGGCGGTGGGCGGGGCACGCGCACCGGTGGAACGGCACCGCGACGAGGTCCGGGCGTATGTCGAGGGCGAGATCGACGACCTGATCGGCACGGTCGCGGGCCGGGTCCCGGTGATCGAGTTCGCGATGCCGGAGTCGTGGCTGAGCGAGCCGGTGGAGGAGTGGTCGCTGTACCCCGGGGAGGACGAGCCGCTGGGGGCGTACCACCCGGTCGTCGTCCGGGACGTCGCGCGGATGCGGCGGGGGTCGCGGCAGGCGAACGCGTTCAGCCGCTGGCAGGCCGCCGAGAAGGCGGGCGCGTGGACGCCGGAGCCGGTCGGCTGCCGCGGTCCCGACGACCGGACGCTGCGCAGCAGGCTGGCCGAGCGGCGCGACCTCGGCGCCCTCGCCTACGGGACCCTGCCGGACCCGGCCCGGCTGCGGGTGGCGCTCAACCACGGGATGCCGGTGATGTTCTGGCCCCGCCGGTCCTGTCCCGACGACCGCCACGAGGACTGCGCCGGCGACCGCTTCCTGGGGCGGCTGGCCGTGGAGGTGACCGGGGTGCCGCCGGAGCACCTGCCGGAGCAGGTCATGAAGCTGCGCGCCCGCGCGGAGGCCGCCGGGTCGGACGCCCACTGCGGGCGGGCGCTGACGATGTTGTGGGACGACCCGAGGCGGATCCCCCCGCCGCTGTTCATGGAGACCTGACGATGCCCGACTGGCTGATCTACACCGGCGCGGACGACCCCCACGACCGGGTGACGGAACTGCCCGAGCCGCCGCCGTGGCGGCGGTTCGACGGCGGGCCCGCGCTGCCCGTGCCGCCGGACCGGCCGGGCGGCGACCACCAGGCGACCAGCTACCGTCCGGCGGCCACCGCGGTGGAGCAGGTCAACGCGGCGCTGTACCTGCGGCGTCCGCTGCTGGTCACCGGGCCGCCCGGGACGGGCAAGTCGACCCTGGCGCGGGCGGTGGCGCGGGAGCTGCGGCTCGGCCCGGTGCTGCACTGGCCGATCACCAGCCGGGCGACGCTGCGCGACGGGCTCTACCAGTACGACCCGCTGGGCCGGTTGCAGGCCGCGGCCCGGCACGACGGCCGGCCCGTCCCCGACGAGGACATCGGCCGCTACATCCGGCTGGGCCCGCTGGGCACCGCGCTGCTGCCGTACGACCGGCCGCGGGTGCTGCTCGTGGACGAGATCGACAAGAGCGACATCGACCTGCCCAACGACCTGCTGACGATCTTCGAGACGGGGGAGTACGAGATCACCGAGCTGGCCCGCGCGGCGCGGGCGGGCCAGGACGCGGCCTGGGAGGTGATGACCGCCGACGAGGGCGGCCGGGCGCCGGTCCCGGTCACCGGGCGGGTCCGCTGCCGGGCGTTCCCGCTGGTGGTCATGACCAGCAACGGGGAGCGCGAGTTCCCGCCCGCGTTCCTGCGGCGGTGTGTCACGCTGCGGCTGGAGCAGCCGGACGAGGGGGCGCTGCGGGAGATCGTCCGCGCCCATCTGGGGGACCTCGCCGACACCAGCGACGACCTGATCCGGCTGTTCCTGGAGCGGGAGAACGAGGGGCAGCTCGCCACCGACCAGCTCCTGCACGCGGTGTACCTGACGCAGGCGGCGGCGCGGCGGGGCCCGGTGGACCGGCTGACGCTGGCCCGGCGGATCATGCCGCATCTCAGCGGAGGGCCCCGCGACGATGACGGTTGAGCGGCTCGGCGAGGTCCTCGCGCGAGCCGGGCTGGACCTGGGCCCCCGCGAGCTGGCCGAGACGCTCTGGCTGGCCGCCCACCTGGGCGAGGCCCCGTCCCCCGCGCCGCCCGCGGAGCCGCCGTCGCCGCGTCAGGTACGGGGGCCGGCCGTCCCGACGCGACCCGTACCGGCCGCCGAGCCCCCGCCTCCGCCCTCCGACGTGGAACGCGCCCTGCACGTGCCCGCCGCGCCGCGCGACGAGGAGCCCCGGGTGCCCCTCGACGACCGGCCGCTCCGCGTGCCCACGGCGCCGATGCTGGGTGACGTCCCGGGGCTGCAACGGGCGCTGCGCCCGCTGAAACGCCGGGTGCCGTCCCGTTCGGCGGGCGTGGTGAACGAGGAGGCCACCGCCGAGTACATCGCCGACCAGCCGCCCCCGCCCCGGCACTGGGTCCCGATCATGGAGCCGGTCGCCGAACGGTGGCTCCGCCTGGCGCTGGTCGCCGACACCGGCCCGTCGATGGAGCTGTGGCGTCCGCTGGTGCGGGAGCTGCGGACGGCGCTGACGCAGCTCGGGGCGTTCCGGGACGTCCGGGTGTGGTGGCTGGCGGCGGACGGGCCACGGGCCGGGGTGCGTCCGGCGCGCGGAGAAGGTCCCGTCCGTGACCCGTCGGCGCTGGTGGACCCGTCGGGGCGGCTGGTGGTCCTGGTGCTGTCGGACTGCTCGGGGCCGCACTGGTGGGACGGGGCGGCGGGCCGCGCGGTCCATCTGTGGGCCCGGCACGGCCCCACGGCGATCCTCCAGCCGCTTCCCGAGAAGTTCTGGTCGCGCACCGCCGCGCCCGCCGACCCGGGGACCGCCCGTCTCCCCCGGCCCGCCGCGCCGAACACCCTGCTGCGCTTCGAGCCGTACGAGGGGGATCCGGAGGCCGCCCCGGGTGAGGTGCCGGTGCCGGTGCTGGAGCTGTCGGCGCCCTGGTTCGCCGACTGGGCGCGGCTGGTGTCGGGGACGGCCGGTCAGGGGGTGCCCTGCGAGGTCACGCATGTCGGCGACCGGCCGCACGCCCCCGCCGTCCCCGTCCGCGCCGAACGTGGCCTCAACGGCCGTGACCGGGTACGGCGGTTCCGGGCGGCGGCGTCACCGGAGGCCGTGCAGCTGGCCGCCCACCTGGCCGTGTCGGTGCCGTCCCTGCCGGTGATGCGGCTCGTCCAGGCCGCCACGGCGACCACACCGCGGCCCAGCCACCTGGCCGAGGTGATGCTGAGCGGGCTGCTGCGTCCCGCCGCCTCGGGCGAGGGCCTGTACGAGTTCATCGACGGGGCCCGCCAGGCTCTGCTGGAGGCGCTGCCTCGTTCCCGGGCCCTGCACACGCGACGGCTGCTGGAGCGGGTGTCGGCGCGCATCGAGTCCCTGGCGGGCTCCGCCGCCGACACGTTCCGCGCCTATCTGCCGTCCGGCGACGGCACGTCCGGTGCGGCGAGCGGCGCTCCGATCGCCTTGGTGAGCGAGGAGGCATCCCGCATCCTCGACCGCCGTGTCCATATTCCGCCCCGGATCAGCTTTCCCGTCTCTCCGGCTCAGGACGTTCCCCAGCTCCCCTACGCCGCCCGTATCGCGCAGCAGCCACCAACGGCGCCGCTGGCAGCCGCCTCGGGTGGGCCCGAGGCCGGCGGGCACCTGGAGCGGGCGACGCTCACCGCGCTGGTGGACGACGACCTGGATATGGCGGCGGGGATCCAGGCCCTTGAGCACATCGCCTCCTGCGCGCAGTGTCGCGAGGAGATGGAGGCGCTCCAGCGGCTCAAGCAGAGGCTGGCCGACGCGCGGACGGACCACCTGAGCGACTTCCCGGATCCGGGGCGGTCGCGGGCGCTGGTCGTGGCGTTCGACAGGTACGACAACCTGCCCGAGCAGCCGCTGCCGATGGAGGGCGTGACCCGGTTCGCCGACGTCCTCACGGATCCGGAGCTGGTCGGGCTGGACGAGGCGTCGTGCCGGGTGGTCCGGTCGCCGACGGCGGTGGAGTTGCGTGACGCCGTGTGGACGGCGGCGCGGGGGGCCTCGGACACGCTCATCGTCTCGTTCACCGGCTACATGCTGAACCTCCCCGGGACCCAGGAGGGCAGGCTCGCCGCACGGGACGCGACACCCGACACCACCGCCGGGGTTTTGGACGTGTCCGAAATCTGGAACATCATGCGGTTGAGCCGGGCACGGCGTCGGCTCCTCCTGGTCGACGGACGCCTCCCGCAGGGACGTTCGGCACCCGCGAGGTTCGTGCCGCCGCGCCTGGCCATGGACCGTACGGAGGACGAACACGTCGCCATCGGGGTCGCCTCCGTCCGGGCCCCCTCGGTCATGGGTGCCTTCGCCGACGTCCTCCGCGCCGGGGTTCCCGGGGGCGGGCCGAGGCTGGGCGTCCAGGACGTCCTCGTCGCCCTGGCGGTACGGCAACGGGAGCTTGACGTCGTGTCCGGCGGTACGACCAGGGGAGCGGTCCGCCTCGCGCCCAACGCCGCCCACACCGCCGGAGAGGACCAGGCGTCCGGGCCTCGCGCCCTCGACCAGATGGCGCGCCGGTATCGCGACCGTGCGGCCACCTGGCTGGAGGAACAGCTCACAGCGAGCCTTCCCGCCCCCGGAGGATCCCGCCCGCCCCATGAGGAGGTGCTCCTGGATCGGGGGCTCGACACCCCCGAGAACCCCTGGGCGGTGACGACGTACCTCAGCCAACACGTCGGCAGGCTCCGGGCGAACACGGTGGTGTTGGTGGGGCAGCCCGGCCTGGGCAAGAGCACACTGCTCATGAGGACGGCGCTGAGGATCTGCCGTCAGCCCCAGGGCAGCACTCGCCCGATACCGCTGTTCTGGTCCGTACGGACGCTCGCCGCCTTCGTCACGCGGAATCCCCGCGTCACCCTCGCCGAGGCCCTCGCGGAGTCGGCATCTCCACGCCTGGGGAGGCTTCCGGCGGACTGGCTCGGTGAGGCGCTTCAGGCCGGGCAGTGCGTGGTGTTGCTCGACGGCTTCGACGAGTTGCCCGACGGTACGGACAGCAGGATGGCCGAGTGGCTGTCCCGGCAGATCGCGGCGTTCCCGGCCAACGACTTCGTCATCAGCACGTGGCCGGACCGCCCCGCTCTCGGCGCCCTCGACGCGAACGTCTTCCACCTGCCTCCGCTCACCACCGTCGAGACCAGTGCGCTGGTGCAGTCCTGGTACCGGTTCCTCGCCGACGACCAGGAAAGGGCGGCGGAACGCGCCGGAGACCTGCTCGCCCAGCTTTCCCAGGTCCCCGCGCTCACGGAGGTCGCCGACGCACCGGCGCTGGTTCCGTTGCTGGTCATCGCCCACCGGGTGTACGGGGCGCTGCCGGGTCGCCGCGTGAACCTCTTCACGACGTTGTGCCGCGCGGCCCTCGGCGCGCGCATCGTGACCAACGGCTCGCAAGGGGAGGAGTTCACGGCCGAACGGGGAGAGCAGGTCCTCGGCACACTCGCGCTGGGCATGCTGCGGCGGCGTCGGGAGGCCCTGACCCCTGAGGAGGCCGAGACACTCGTCATCGAGCCCGTGGAGCGCACCGGAGGTTCACGCCGTACGGCCCGTGCCTTCCTCGACTCCCTCGCCGAGACCGCCGAACTCCTCAGGACGGACGAACACGGCCTGCTGTCCTTCACGCACCCCAGCCTGCGGGACTATCTGGCCTCGACCCGTCTCGTCGCCGACGCCGAGGCCGAGCCGCCCGAAGCCAGAGTGGGGGATCGGGCATGGCATGAGACGCTCCGCTTCTACGCCGCGCACACCGACGCCACCGCGCTGGCCGAAGCGTGCCTGGCCCACGGCGGGGCGGCGGCGTCGGCGCTGGCGGCCTTCCTCGTTCACGAAGCGCACTCCATAGAGCCGGACACGCTCGCACGGCTCCAGGCCCTCACGGCACGGCCCGCCGACGAGGCGGCCGAGGCCGAACCCCGTCCGGATGACGAGGAACTGATGCGCCGCCATCAGGCCGGAGACGAGTCGGCGTTCGGCCAGCTGATCGCGCGCCACGCCCCCCGTCTCTACCGCTCCGCCCTGGGCATGCTGGGCGACGAGCAGGAGGCGGCCGACGCGGTCCAGGACGCGACTCTGGAGGCGTTCCGCGTCGCCGCCCGTTTCGACGGGACCACGCCGGTCGACATGTGGCTGACCGGTTTCGTCGTCAGGGCGTGCCGTCAGCGCATCGACCGCCGGTCGAGGACCGCGAGCGTGACGGTGATGCCGCCCGACTCCCTCCTGGCACGGATGGACACGGCCGGGAACACCGTCTCCGACACCGACGACACCACGATGGACGTCCAGGCGGCGCTGGCGAGCCTGCCCTACGAGGAGCGCGCTCCCATCATCCTCGCGGACATGATGGACTACTCCGCCAAGGACACCGCCCTGATCCTCGGCGAGAGCGAGGCGATCGTCCGCGAACGGCTGCGCAACGCACGGACCAAGCTCGCCCCCATCCTCCAGCACCTCAGGGACAGCGTGACCAAGGGGCCGCTCAAGGAGACGTGAGGTCCCACAGGCGCAGGGTGTTGTCGTGCCCGGCCGTGACGAGGAGGCGGCCGTCGGGGCTGTAGCCGACGGCGGCGACGGTGCCGGTGTGGCCGGTGAGCGTCCGTACCTTGGAGCGTGAGGCCACGTGCCACACGGTGACCGTGGAGCCGCTCGCGGCGGCCAGGGTCTGCCCGTCCGGGCCGAACGCGACCGCGTGCACACTGCGGTCGTGGCCGAGCACGGCCGTGGGCCGACGGGTCTGGAGGTCCCACAGCGTCACGCGGCCGTTGTCACCGGCGGCGGCGACCGACGTGCCGTACGGGCTCACGGCGACCGCGCGCACAAAGGTTCCGGTGGTGCCGAGGACGGTGGGCTCGGAGCGTTTCGCCGGGTGCCACAGCCGTAGTGTCTCCGTGCCCGCGACGGCCAGTTCGCCGCGTGGGCCGAAGGCGGTGACGAAGTGCGCCTCGCCGTGCCCGAACGATCGCAGCGGGCGGCGGGTGCCCGCGTCCCAGACCTGGACCCCTCGCGTGCCCGCGGCGGCCAGCAGACGGCCGTCCAGGCTGAACGCGACGGTGCCGATGACGCCCTGGCCGGGGGAGAGCACGGCCCGCTTCCGTCCTCGCGGCACGTCCCACAGCACCACCGTGCCGTCGTAGCCCGCCGAGGCGAGGGTGCGGCCGTCCGGGCTGAACGCGAGGCTGAACACCGCGTGCGCGTGGCCCTTGAGGACGGCGGTCTGCCGCCGTTCGGTCGCGTCGTAGAGCCGTACGGTGCTGTCCTCTCCGGCGGCGGCGAGCAGGCGGCCGTCGGGGCTGAACACCACGGCGTTCAGCCGGTCGGGGGTCTGCGGCAGCGTCACGGCGGGACGTGAGCCGAGCATGGCGTTCAGGTAGCGGGCGGGCCGGGCCGCGTCGGCGCCGCCGGGCCCGTCCGGCCACACCAGCGCGGACCCGCCGATGACGAGGGCCACGGCCGTCGCGGCCACCGTGACG
>DATADI010000166.1:0-5050 GCA_036258615.1 Thermomonospora sp.
CCACGCAGGAGCCGACCCAGGAGCCCACGCAGGAGCCGACCCAGGAGCCGACCGAGCCCGGGACGTCCACCCCGCCGTCCGACGACGAGACCGGCGGCGGGGACACCGGTGACGGCGGTGACGGCGGTGGCGGCGGTGACCCCGGCGGCGGGGGCGGCGGAGGCGGCGCCGGGGGTGCCGGAGACGGCGGCGGGGCCGGACAGCAAGGCGTTTCCGAGCCGTGAGTAGGGTCGCACCTATGAGTGACACGGATCGGCGGCGGATCCTGTTCGTCCACGCCCACCCCGACGACGAGTCGATCGGCACCGGCGCCACCATGGCCAAGTACGCCGCGGAGGGCGCGCACGTCTGCCTCGTCACCTGCACGCTCGGCGAGGAGGGCGAGATCATCCCCGACGAGCTGCGGCACCTGGCCTCCGACAAGGAGGACCGGCTCGGCGAGTTCCGGATCGGGGAGCTGGCGGAGGCGTGCGCCGCGCTCGGCGTGACCGACCACCGGTTCCTCGGCGGCCCCGGCCGCTGGCGCGACTCCGGGATGATGGGCGCCGCCTCCAACGACCACCCCGGCTGCTTCTGGCGCGCGGACGTCGACGAGGCCGCCGCCCCCCTGGCGGACGTCCTCCGCGAGGTGCGCCCGCAGGTGCTCGTCACCTACGACGAGCGCGGCGGGTACGGGCACCCCGACCACATCCAGGCGCACCGGGTGTCGCTGCGGGCCCGCGAGCTGGCCGCCGACCCCGCGTACCGGCCGGAGGCGGGGGAGCCCTGGCGGGTGGCCAAGTTCTACGCCACCGCGACGCCCCGCACGGTGCTGGCCCGGTCGATCGCGCTGATGCGCGAGTCCCGGCACCCGTTCGACCGGGTCACCGGCATCGACGAACTCGGGTACGGCGTCCCCGACGACCGGGTCACCACGGTGGTGGACGCCCGCGCCCACCTGCCCGCCAAGCTCGCCGCGCTGCGCGCCCACCGCACCCAGATCACCGTGGCCACCGAGGACGTGGGCCCGTTCTTCGCGCTGTCGAACAACATCGGGCAGCAGGCGTTCGGCGCCGAGTACTACACGCTGCTCGACGGGCCGTCCGGCCCGGCGGCGGCCGACGGGCGCGAGAGCGGCCTGTTCTCCGGCCTGCCCGGCCTGGAGTAGCGTCGTGACCGTGAACGACGACTCGCCGGCCGAGGCCCCCGCGCCCCCGGCGCCCGCGCCGGGCCCGGCCCCCGGAGCCGCCCGCGAGGAGGGCCCGTTCCTGGCGTTCCTCACCGGCGGCGCCTACGGGATGCTCGCCCTGCTCGGGCTGATCCTGGGGGTCCTCGGCTCGTTCCACTTCGGCTGGCGGACCGGGGCGTTCCCGCTCGCCGCGCTGGCCCTGGTCGCGCTGAACTTCGCGCTCCCGTGGGCGGCGGGCCGCCTGATGGGCACCAAGCCCGCCGCCGCGACCCCCTGGGTGACCTGGATGGCCGTCGTGATCGCCATGGCCGCCGAACGCTCCGAGGGCGACCTGGTGGTCACCGGCGACTCGGCGGGCTACCTGTTCATCGTCGGCGGCATGGTCGCCGGGGGGCTGGCCGTCGCGGTGACCCGGTCGCCCTCCACCGGCTCCTGGCTGCTGGGTCCCGGCGTCCGCCGCGGCTGACCCTCCCGGCGCCATGCGGGGGCCGGGCCCGGAGAACGGCCGAAACCGGGCGATGGGTAATGTGTGGTCACCGTGAACAGTGAGCCTCTCCCCCAGGGACCGACCGGCGGTCCGGTGGACCCCGCGGAGTACCGGCGGGCGGTCGGCCGGTTCGCCACCGGGGTGGCGATCGTCGCGACCGTCGTGGACGACACCGACTACGCGATGACGGTCAACGCCTTCACCTCGGTGTCCCTGGACCCGGTCCTCGTGCTGTTCTGCGCCGAGAAGATCGCCCGGTTCCACGACGCGGTGCTGGGGGCGGAACGCTGGGCGGTGTCCGTGCTCCCCGAGAGCGCCCAGGACGTCTCCCGGTGGTTCGCCACCCGGGGCCGCCCGCTGGGGGCCCACCTGGGCGAGTGGCGGTTCGAGCGCGGCCCCCACACCGGCGCGGCGGTCTTCGCGGGGGCCCTGGCGTCCCTGGAGTGCCGTACGCACGCCGTCCACGACGGGGGCGACCACAGCATCGTGGTGGGGGAGGTCCTCGGCGTCCACTGCGACGGCGGCACGGACCGCCCGCTGCTCTACTACGAGGGCCGCTACCGCGGGCTGGACTGACCCGCCTGACGAAGACCGAAAGGGCTCGGCACGCCGTTGTGCCAAGCCCCGGCCCCCCCGCCCCGCTCGACGCGGGGCCGGGACGTCAGTCGCGCAGCGCGATCTCCAGCTGGTCCAGCGCCCAGTCCAGGTCCTCCCGGCTGATGACCAGCGGCGGCGCGAGCCGGATGGTGGTCTCGTGGGTCTCCTTGGCCAGCACGCCCAGCTCCATCAGCCGCTCGCTGACCGGGCGGGCCTTGCCGTTCAGCTCGACCCCCGCCCACAGGCCGCGCCCGCGCACCTCGCGGACCACGTCGGACGGCAGCGCGCCCAGCCGCGCGTGCAGGTGGGCGCCCAGCGTGCGGGACCGCTCCTGGAACTCGCCGGTCCGCAGCATCGCGATCACCTCACGGCCCACCGCGCAGGCCAGCGGGTTGCCGCCGAACGTGGAGCCGTGCTGGCCGGGCCGGAACACGCCCAGCACGTCGGCGTCGGCGACCACCGCCGACACCGGCAGGATGCCGCCGCCGAGCGCCTTGCCGAGGATGTAGACGTCCGGGACGACGTTCTCGTGCTCCACCGCGAACGTGGTGCCGGTCCGCCCCAGCCCGGACTGGATCTCGTCGGCGATCATCAGCGCGTTGTGGGCGGTGCACAGCTCCCGCACCGCCGTCAGGAACCCGCTCGGCGGCACGTTGACCCCGGCCTCGCCCTGGATCGGCTCGATCAGCACGCCGACGGTGGAGGCGTCCATGGCCGCCCGCAGCGCCTCGACGTCCCCGTACGGCACGGTGCGGAAGCCCGGGGTGAACGGGCCGTAGGAGTTCCGGGCGTCCGGGTCGGTGGAGAAGCTGACGATCGTGGTCGTGCGGCCGTGGAAGTTGCCCTCGAAGGTGATGATGGTGGCCTGGTCGGCGGGCACGCCCTTGACCTCGTAGCCCCACTTGCGGGCGGTCTTGAGGGCGGTCTCGACGGCCTCGGCGCCGCTGTTCATCGGCAGCACCATGTCCTTGCCCGCCAGCTCGGCCAGCTCGGCGACGAACGGCCCGAACTGGTCGTGGTCGAAGGCCCGGCTGACCAGCGTCACCCGCTCCAGCTGGCGGCGCGCGGCCTCGACGAGCCGGGGGTTGCGGTGCCCGAAGTTGACCGCCGAGTAGGCCGACAGCATGTCCAGGTAGCGGCGGCCCTCGGCGTCGGTGACCCAGGCCCCGTCGGCCTCGGTGATGACGATCGGCAGCGGGTGGTAGTTGTGGGCGCTGTGCTCCTCGGACAGGGCGCGCAACTGCTGGGTGAGGGTCACGGTTCTCCTTCGGCGGTGGCCGTGGGCGTGGCCGGTGGCGGGGCGCGGCGCGCGGGATCGGCCGGGCGCCGCCGGGGGCCCGGGTGGTTCCCGGCCCGCACACAGCGTATGTTCGGGGCGAGGGTACGACCAATCACGAAAGCCGACTTCAGGGGCTCTGTTTGTTGCGTCTTGATGACCTCGACCGCCGAATCGTTGCGATGCTGCTGGAGAACGCCCGGGCGTCGTTCGCCCAGATCGGCGACGTCATCGGACTGTCGGCGCCCGCCGTCAAACGCCGGGTCGACCGGCTGCGCGAGGAGGGCGTCATCACCGGCTTCGCCGCCGTGGTGGACCCGGCCGCGCTGGGCTGGTCCACCGAGGCGTTCATCGAGATCTTCTACAACGGCGCGCGCTCCCCGGAGGAGACCTACGAGAGCGTCCGCAAGCACCCCGAGGTGATCGCCGCCTACACGGTGACCGGCGAGGCCGACGCCCTCATCCACCTGCGGGCCCGCGACATCAACCACCTGGAGGAGACCCTCGAACGCCTCCGCCGCGAACCCAACATCGCCCAGACCAAGACCTCGATCGTGCTGTCCCGCCTGATCGGCCGCCCCACCGGCGGCCCCGACGCCTGACCCCGGGCCCGGGTCACTCCGTGGGCGACGGGCTCACGGTCGGCGCTCCCTGCCAGATCGTCAGGTCGATGGTGATGTAGTCGCTCGGATCGTCCTGCGCGCCGGTGACCTTGACCAGCGCCACCAGCCCATGGTCGGTGAACGCGCAGAACCGGCCGCCCCGCTCGTAGCCCTCGCCCTCGTGCAGGGTCTCGGTGTACCGGGTGTTGTCCCGGCACGCCTCGTACGTCCCCGGCTGCCCCGGATCGAGCACGGCCAGGCGGTCGGCGGTGATGGAGTCGGACGAGTACCTCAGATCGCCGTCGTAGCCCTCCCGGGGGTGCTCGGCGTCACCGAGGAAGTCGATCGTGTAGCCGCTGGTCAGGTTGATGCCCTTGTACTCCTTGAGCAGCGTGCCCGGCGGGGTGGCCCCCGGCAGCGGCGTACCCCCGGTCGCCGCCGGCGTCTCCGACACCGCCGGTCCGGGCGGCGGCCCCGCCACCGACGACTGGGCCCCCGGCTGCTGCGTCCGGCCGGGGACGCCGGGGTCATCGGAGTCGTTCGCCCTGATCAGCGCCGCCACGGCCACCAGCAGCAGCACCATCAGCGCCGTCGTGCTCGCCAGCGCGTACGCCAGGACCCGGTTGACCTTCGACTCCCCGCGCCCCTGGCCCGGCGTCGCCCCGGCCCACGGGTAGGGAGACCCGCCCGGCGGCGGAGGCTGCCGGAGCGGCGGGCCCACGGGTACATGGCCCGGGGCGCCGGGGAGAGGCTGGGTGCCGGGACCATCGGCGGCTCGCGCGGCACCCGGAAGCCCCGCCGCGAGCGGGCCTGGCGCGGGGGGCTGCTGGTGTGCGTGGCCCGGGGCACCGGGGGGAGGTCCGGCGGCGAGTGGGCCTGGCGTGGCGGCCTGCTGGTGCGCGTGGCCCGGGGCACCGGGG
>DATADI010000167.1:0-2473 GCA_036258615.1 Thermomonospora sp.
GCCCATGATCTCCGGGGACAGCCCGCTGACCCCGGTGGACACGATCCGGGCCAGCGGCGTGATGCCCAGCTCGGCGGCCTTGGTGTCGCTCATCACGATCACCGCGGCGGCGCCGTCGTTGAGCGGGCAGCAGTTGCCCGCCGTGACCGTGCCGTCGGGGCGGAAGGACGGCTTGAGCTGGCTGACCTTCTCCAGCGTGGTGCCGGGACGGGGGCCGTCGTCCTTGGCCACGGTGCTGCCGTCGGGCAGGATCGCCGGGGTGATGTCCTGCTCCCAGAACCCGTTGGCCAGCGCCTTCTCGGCCAGGTTCTGCGAGCGGACGCCGAACTCGTCCTGCGCCTCGCGGGTGATGCCGCGCAGGCTCGCCACGTTCTCGGCGGTCTGGCCCATGGCGATGTAGACGTCCGGGATCTGGCCGTCCTCGCGCGGGTCGTGCCAGACCCCGGCGCCGCCCTCGGCGGCCTTGGCGGTACGGGCCTTGGCGTCGTTGAACAGCTCGTTCTCGGTGTCGGGCAGGCCGTCGCTGCTGCCCTTGACGAACCGGCTGACCATCTCGACACCCGCCGAGACGATCACGTCGGCCTCGCCCGCCCTGATCGCGTGCATGGCCATCCGGGTGGTCTGCAGCGAGGACGAGCAGTACCGGGTGATGGTCGCGCCGGGCACCTGGTCCCAGCCGAGCAGCACCGAGACGACCCGCGCCATGTTGTAGCCCTGCTCGCCGCCGGGCAGGCCGCAGCCGAGCAGCAGGTCGTCGATGTCGTCGGCGCCGAGCTGCGGCACCTTCGCCATCGCGGCGGTGACCATCTGGGCGGTGAGCAGGTCGGGGCGCAGGTCCTTCAGCGAGCCCTTGAACGCGCGTCCGATCGGCGAACGAGCGGTCGAGACGATGACGGCCTCGGGCATTTCGGTCTCCCTCGTGTCGGCGACCGGGGTTACTCGCCGGTCATGAGTGCAACTTAGCCGTTCCCCCGCGACGGGTCACACGCCGGGGGTCGGTCTTATTGTCTCTCCCATCCAATAAGTGCCCGTTTACCGAGGCCACCATGTTCGACCTGGTCAGCCGTACATTCCGGGGACCGTTCCCTTGGCGTCGCGCACAGCCCGCAGCGCGCCCTGTTCGTCCCGCCACACCCGCCAGCCGTCGACCGCGCCGGTGTACCAGCCCGGCGGCACCCCCGGGTCGGCCGCCTTGCCGCCGGTGCCGAGGTCGTAGCCGCACAGTGGCGCGATCGGGAAGAACCCGCGGTGCCCCTTGATCCGCAGCTCGGCCGGGTTCACCGTGCAGAACGACCAGGCGCGCAGCCCGCGCGGCGCGACGTCCCGGCCGTGCCGCAGGCCGACCGCCGTGCCGGGGCGGCCCTGCGACAGGAACCCCAGCGCGGACAGGTCGGCGGGGAACGCCAGCCACCAGGCCGTCCGGGGCGCCTTGGCCGTGGGCACCCGCGCGATGGTGCGCCCGGTCTGCGGGTCGAGCTGGGTGAAGTCGCCGTACGTGCCCCGGGCGTCCACCTCCCGGGCCAGGAGCGCCACCGCCGGGCTCGCGCTCGGGTACACCCGCAGCAGCCGCTTGCGCACCCAGACCTGCTTGCCGTCGCTCATCCGCAGGGCGAAGAACCCGAACGACGACAACGGCCGCCCCTTGCGCTTCTGGTACGGGGCGAGGTAGCCGACGAGCGTCTCGCCGAGGGACGCGAACGCCCAGCCTCCCGACAGGTCCACTCCGGGCCCCACGGCACGTTCCACCGGATAGGCCCACAACGTGCGACCCGTGCGCAGATCGCGGCTCTCCAGGATGGGGTTCTGGGCCATCCGGAACACCACCACCCGGCGTTCGTCGGACCACTCGACCTCGGCGATCCCCGGCATCCGCCACAGGGGACGGCCGGTGGCGGAGTCCAGCGCGACGAACCGGGCGTTGCGGCGGGCGGTGAACTCCGACATGCAGACATGCACGCCGCAGCGCACCGGGCCGAACGTGGAGTCCACCGGGCGCGTCCACCGCTGCGCCCCCGTCCGGGCGTCCCGGGCCACCAGCGTCGCCTTCCACCGGCCGGACCCGCGGGGCTCGACGGCCGCCACCACCGGCGCCCGGTCCGGGCCGGAGACCGCCGGGGGCTGGACGCCCATCCCCGGCAGCCGCCCGGCCATCGTCGCGGTCCGCGTCCACTGACGCCTGCCCGAGCGCAGGTCGTACACGGCGGTCTCCAGCGTCCCGTCCGGGCGCAGCCCCGTCACCGCGGTCACCCCGCCGCCGGTCACCGGACGGCTCACCGCGTTCACCGTCGCGTCCGACCAGCCCGGAGCCGCCTGGGCCGTCGGGCCGCCCGCGCCGCCGGAGCATCCCGCGACGCCCAGCACCACCCCGGCCATGGCGATATGTGCTGGAACGTACGCGGACAGTAGTCGACGAGGGGCGTGCAGGACCATGGGCTGACTCCAGGGGGTACGCCGAGGGTGCGGGGGTCGTCGG
>DATADI010000168.1:0-10393 GCA_036258615.1 Thermomonospora sp.
CGACAACGGCGACAAGACCCGGGTCACCGTAGCCGGCGCCGCCCCCGCACAGACCCTCGGCAACTGGAACCTGACGGTCGACGACTGGCGCCCCGGCACGGACGGAAGCACCAACACCACCCGGCACACACTCACCCTCACCGAACCCAAGCCCTGGTCCGACATCCCGCAACTGCAGGACGTCTCAGGAGTCGGCACCTACACCACCACCGTCCGCCTCGGCCGGGTCGACGGCGCCTACCTCGACCTCGGCCAGGTCACCGACACCTTCCAGGTCACCGTCAACGGCCACGTCCTGCCGGCACCCAACCAGGTGACCCGGCGCATCGACCTCGCCGGCCACCTCAAGGAGGGCACGAACACCATCGCCATCCGCGTGGCGACCCCGCTGCGCAACCGCCTCCGGGTCACCGAAGGCTTCCCCGCACAGGCCAGCCAGCCCCGCCAGCAGTACGGACTGATCGGCCCCGTCCACCTGACCCCATACCGGGAAACCCAACTCAAGGGCTGACCCTCACCCGTCGCACCATGCCCGGCTCCGAGAACATGACTCGGAGCCGGGCATGCTCCGTGAACGAACGCCCGGACGCCTGCGAGGTCCCCCGGCTCGCGGCTCCGTCCGGACCGGGTCGTGCCTCCGGCGCTGCCGCAGACGTCGACGCGGCGGGCGTTGACGATCGCGAGCGTGAGCGCGGTGGTCGGGCTGGCCGTGGTGACGGCGGCTGTGTCGGGCGCGCTGGGGTGAGGCAGAAGGCCCCTAGGGTCGACTTGGGTGATCGCGGCCGGGGCGATCACCCAGACGAGGCGTCCACGCCGCCCGGATCCAATCCCTGCGCCCCAAGGTGGCCCCAAGCCACTTGCCCCGAACAAGCGACACCCAGCCGTCGGGCCCACTTTCGGACCTCAGCGCGCCGTATACGGCGTTCATGCAGGTCATCGGCGGCGCACTGCTCGCCCTGGGTGCGCTCACCCGGGTCTGGGCGGCCGGCCTGTTGGTGGTCATGCTCGGCGCGGTCCTGTTCGTGCACCGCACCGAGGGGCTCGATGGGTTCGGCCTCCCTCTGATGCTGGCCGCCCTGGTCGCCCTGCTTCTGTCCGGCCCCGGCCGTTACAGCGCCGACGCGCTGCTGACGGGCCGGGTATCCCGGGCCGCCCGCTCCCGCCACGCCCTGAGCTGACCGCACACCGTTCGGCCGCCTGGCCGCCGGTTCGTGTTCGGGTCGGTACGGGCGGCCGGTGGGGATCCCACCGCTCCGCCGGCCGATCGGTGGACGCTGTCATATGTCCATCGCCGTGGCCATCCGCCGAGTCCACCACCGCGGAAGGGCCAGGACTTCGAGGTGGACGCCCTGGACCCGGCGTGCACCCGGGCGCTGGTCACTTCGTTCCCGCGGCACCGGGCTTCACCGACCAGCTCGAAACCTTCCTGCACAAGGTCCACGCGGGGCGAGCATCTTCCAACAGGTGAGTATGGCGGCGAGGGGGAGCAACCCAGCGCACACAACGGCTGAGCGTTCCCGGCGGACGCTGATCCAGGGACAGCCGGTCAGCCACGCAAAAGCACCTTCGATCTCCCCACGGCAGCCGAGCGGCATGACGAACACGACCTGTCACGCCTTCGCGGAAGGCCGGTACCGACGGTGCGGTCAGGCGTAGTGGCGGTAGACGACGCGGGCGACGCAGGCGGGCTTGGTGGAGCCGTCGATCTCGACGGTGAAGTCGCAGAGCATCTGCACGCCGTTGCCGGGCACGTCTTCCACGGAGGCGACCGTCGCGGCGAGGCGGATCTTTGAGCCGACGCGTACGGGGCTGGGGAAGCGGACCTTTTCCAGGCCGTAGTTGATGCTCATCTTGGTGCCCTGGATGTCGAGCAGGTCGTTGAACAGGGGGATGACCAGGGACAGGGTGAGGTAGCCGTGGGCGATGGTGCCGCCGAAGGGGCCGTCCTCGGCCCTGGTGGGGTCGACGTGGATCCATTGGTGGTCGTCGGTGGCGTCGGCGAAGGTGTTCACCCGTTCCTGGGTGACGTCCAGCCAGGCGCTGTGGCCGAGGTCGCGTCCGGCGAGGGCCTTGATCTCGGCGAGTCCGGTGGCGGTGGTCATGCGTTCTCCTTGGTGTCGGTGGGGGCCAGGCCGAGCAGCCGCGCGGCGTTGTGCTTGAGGATCCCGGGGCGGACCTCGGGCTTGATGTCCAGGGCGGCGAAGTCGGCCAGCCAGCGGTCCGGGGTGATGACGGGGTAGTCCGAGCCGAACAGCACCTTGTCCTTGAGCAGGGTGTTGGCGTACCGGACGAGCTGGGGCGGGAAGTACTTCGGCGACCAGCCGCTGAGGTCGATGTACACGTACGGCTTGTGGGTGGCGACCGCCAGCGCCTCGTCCTGCCAGGGGAACGACGGGTGCGGCAGGATGATCCGCAGTTCGGGGAAGTCCACCGCGACGTCGTCGACCAGCATCGGGTCGGAGTACCGCAGCCGGATGCCTCCGCCGCCGGGCACTCCGGCGCCGATGCCGGTCTGGCCGGTGTGGAACAGCGCGGGGACTCCGAGTTCCTCGATCGCCTCGTACAGGGGGTAGGCCATCGGGTCGTTGGGGGCGAAGCCCTGGAGGCTGGGGTGGAACTTGAACCCCCGCACCCCGTACTGCTCGACCAGCCGCCGCGCCTCCCGCACCCCGGCCCGGCCCCGCCACGGGTCGATGCTCGCGAACGGGATCAGCACGTCCGGGTGGGCGGCGCAGCCCTCGGCGACCTCCTCGTTGCCGATGGGCGGGTGACCGGTCGCGTGCTCGGCGTCCACGGTGAACACCACCGCCGCCATCTTCCGCTCACGGTAATAGGCGGCCATCTCCTCGATGGTCGGCTGCCGGTGCCCGTGTGCCTTAAAGTACTTCTCGGAGGCGGCGAACAGTTCCGGGCTCAGCGACCGGTGCCCACTCTTGGAGATCTCCGCGTGGGTGTGAACGTCGATCGCGGTCAGCTCCTCCACGTTCATCTCACGCCTCCGGGGCCTTGGGCGCGGGGATGCCGTAGGTCTCGGGCTCGGCTCCGACGCCGGTGTGCCACTGCCCGGCGATCGCCTCGGCGCTCCAGCCGCCGTCGGCGAACGCCACCGCCTTCTCCTTCGGATGCGCCCACAGCGCCAGCCGGTCACCACCGACGCCGATCGCCTGCCCGGTGACGTCACGGGCGGCGTCGGAGGCGAGGAAGGTGATCAGGCCGGTGACGTCCTCGACCGTCCCGAGACCCTCGTCCCTGCGCAGCCAGGCCGGCAGCGGCGCACCGGTGCGCTCGGACTCCTCGATGACGGGCGCGAACGCCGGGATCGTCCTGGTCATCTCGGTCGCCGCGACCGGCACGACGGCGTTGACGGTGATGTCGGCGCGGGCCAGCTCCATGGCCCACGTCCGCGCCATCGCCACGATGCCCGCCTTGGCCGCCGCGTAGTTGGTCTGCCCGAAGTTGCCGCGCTGCCCGGCGGGCGAGCCGACCAGGATGAGGCTGCCGCCGGTGCCCTGCTCACGCATCCGCACCGCCGCCGCGCGGGCACAGGTGAACGTCCCCCGCAGGTGGACCCTGACGACCGCGTCGAAGTCCTCGTCGGTCATCTTCCACAACACCCGGTCACGCAGGATCCCCGCGTTGGTGACCAGCACGTCCAGGCGGCCGAACTCGCGGACGGCGGTGGCCACCAGCTCCTCGGCCGCCGGGGTGTCGCCGACCGCGGCCACCACGCCCGCCGCCCGGCCGCCCGCCGCGGTGACCTGCTGCACCGCGGCCTCCACCGCCGCACCGTCCACGTCGTTGACCACGACCGCCGCGCCCGCCGCAGCCAGAGCCTCGGCATAGGCGAGGCCGAGACCACGCCCGCTCCCGGTGACGATCGCCACCCTGCCGTCCAACCGCACGCTGTCCACCTTCTCCCGTATAGACAGGATTCCTGTCGAACTGCAGTCTGAGGATAAACAGGTTTCCTGTCAATCGTCTACGCTGGGCGGATGGCAGGATCAGCACTGTGAAATCAGGGAGCGAGCCCGCGACGGGCGGGCCGGCCGCCGGCGCCAAGCCGTCCCCGTCGCTGCTCTACATGGTCAAGCGGTTGGAACTGGCCGTACGATCCGGCCTGGACGAGATCGTCCGTCCCGCGGGCATCACCGCCCTGCAGTACACGGCCCTCACCGTCCTGGAACGACACGACGCCCTGTCCGCCGCCCAGCTCGCCCGCGACTCGTTCGTCACCGCACAGTCGATGGCCGACATGGTGCGCGCCCTGGAGGACCGCGGGCTCATCAGACGCGAGCGCAACCCCGCCAACCGCCGGGAACTGCTCATCCACCTCACCGACACCGGCCGCGACCTCCTGGCCGCCCTCGCCGAGCCCGTCCGCCGCCTGGAGGAACGCATGATCGACGGCCTGACGGCACGCCAAGAGGAACAGTTCCGCCAGACGCTCCTCCTCACCTGGCGCGCCCTCTCCTGAACGTTCGGACTGGCGGTGCCCTCCGGAGGTCCCGCCCCCTACGAAGTCGCAGGTCTCCTCGCGTAACCGACCATCCACACCAGACCACCAACACCACACGAACCTCTGCGGCGGCCGGTGACACCCGAGTCGAGGGCCAGGAAAAGGTCGGGCAGGAACACCGAACGCGAAGAACCCTCCAGCGCCCCGGCCTCCCTGCACCCCCCGGGGCGACACCCTGGCCGTGCCCTCCCTGGAGCGGACCTGCTGTCCATCGTCGCCGGACTTCGCCAACGCGGCATCGGCTTCAAGTCACCGCCGCGCGTGCGGCCGATCGCCTGCCCGCTTGGCTCGATCGTGTGGTCAGGTGCCGGCTTCGTCGGAGGAGGCGCGGATGGCGGCCTCCTCCTCCAGGCGGCGGGCCTCCTGCTCGTGGGCGGCGACGATCACCCGGACGACCTCCTCGGGGTCGTCGGTCAGGTGGATCAGGTCCAGGTCCTCCGGCGAGATCTTGCCGCTGACCAGCATGGAATTCTTGATCCAGTCGAGCAGGCCCTGCCAGAAGTCGGTGCCCACCAGCACGATCGGGAAGCGGGTCACCTTCTTGGTCTGCACGAGGGTGATGGCCTCGAAGAGCTCGTCCAGGGTGCCAAAGCCACCGGGCAGCACGACGAAGGCTTGCGAGTACTTCACGAACATCGTCTTGCGGACGAAGAAGTACCGGAACTCCAGGCCGATGTTGATGTAGTCGTTCATCCGCTGCTCGAACGGCAGCTCGATGCCGAGGCCGACCGAGACGCCGCCGGACTCGGCGGCGCCCCGGTTGCCGGCCTCCATGATGCCGGGGCCGCCGCCGGTGACAACGGCGTAGCCCGCCTCGGCGAGGCGGGCGCCGATCTCGACGCCGAGCCGGTACTCCTCCGAGGCGGGGTCGGTGCGGGCCGAGCCGAACACGCTGACCGCCTTGCCCAGTTCGGCGAGCAGGCCGAAGCCCTCGACGAACTCCGACTGGATGCGCAGCACCCGCCAGGGGTCGGCGTGCAGCCAGTCGGCGGGGCCCCGTGTGTCCAGCAGGCGCTCGTCGGTCGTGGTCCCGGGGATCGCCCTGCCCCGCAGCATCGCGGGGCCCTGGCGGTACAGGCGGTCGTTCGCGTCGGCGTTCATACCGTTACGTTAGCCGGGCGGGTGGCCCGTTTTCAGACCATCACGGGGTGTCGGGGCTGCTCCTCCCCTTCGTGGCGGGGTGCCCCACCCCGGACGAGGACGATGGACAGCAGCGCGCCGAGCAGGGCGATCCCGGCGGCGACCAGCATGGCCAGCCGGTAGCCGTCGGTGAGCGCGACGGCCGCGACCCGTTCGCCGCCCGCGAAGGCGTCCTCGGTGCGGGCGGTGGCCACGGCGACGATGACCGCCAGGCCCAGCGAGCCGCCGACCTGCTGGGCGGTGTTGACCAGCCCGGAGGCGAGGCCGGCCTCCTCGGGGCGGGCGGCGCTGGTGGCGGCGACGGTGAAGGCCACGAACGCCAGGCCGCAGCCGACGCCCATGACGAAGGACGGGCCGAGGACGTCGGTCAGCCAGCCGCCGTCGGCGGACATGCGGGAGAACCAGGCCAGCCCGGCGGCCATCAGCACCAGCCCCGACACCAGCGGCGTCTTGAACCCCACGCGGGTCACGACACCGGAGGCCACCCCGGCGGCGACGGCGATGGTCAGTGCGATGGGCAGCCCGCCCAGACCGGCCCTGACCGGCCCGTACTCCAGCACCTGCTGGAGGTAGAAGGTCATGTAGAAGAACATCGGGAACATCGCCATGGTGGTCAGCGCGGCCAGGATGTTGGCGCCGCGCAGCTGGGCCTGCCGGAAGATCCGCAGCGGCACCAGCGGATGGGACGAGCGGGCCTCCACGACGACGAACGCGGCGATGAGCACCAGCGCGAGCGCGGTCAGGCCGAGGGTCTGGGCCGAGCCCCAGCCCGCGTCGTTGGCGTCCACCAGCGCGTACACCAGCAGAGCGAGCCCGGCGGTGACGGTGACGGCCCCGGCGAGGTCGAAGCCCCGCGCGCCGTGGGCGGCCTCGCGCCCGGCGGGCAGCAGGCGGGGGGCCAGGGCGATGGCGACCGCGCCGATCGGGACGTTGACGTACAGGGTGGACTCCCAGCCCAGCGACTCGGTGAGGACGCCGCCGAGGATGGACCCGGCGGCGCCGCCCGCCCCGGCGGTGGCGCCGAAGATGCCGAGCGCCTTGTTGCGGTCGGGGCCGGGCTCGAAGATCGTCATGACCAGGGACAGCGCGGCGGGGGCGACCAGCGCCGCGCCGACGCCCTGCACGGCGCGGGCGGCGACCAGCATGGTCGCGTCCACCGACAGCGCCCCGGCCAGCGAGGCGGCGGCGAACAGCGCCAGGCCCCACACGAACATGCGGCGGCGTCCGGCGAGGTCGGCGGCCCGGCCGCCGAGGAGCAGCAGGCCGCCGAAGGTCAGCGTGTAGGCGTTGGCGACCCACGACAGGTCCTCGGGCGCGAAGCCGAGGTCGGGCCCGATGGAGGGGAGCGCGACGCCCACGATCGAGGCGTCGAGGATCAGCACGAACTGGGTGGCCGCCAGCAACGCGAGGGCCGCCCAGCGATGGGAGGAGGAGGGCACGGGCACGATTCCTAACTGGAACTTGAATTCCGATTCCGGTTGGGGACGATACGGAGGCCAGATTCCGGTTGTCAAACCCCGTCTAGACTTGACAGCCATGGCCGAGCAGACTCTCACCCCGGGCGAGGAGCGCCCGCTGCGCGCCGACGCCCGCCGCAACCGCGAGCGCGTCCTGGCGGCGGCCCGCGCGGCGTTCGCCCAGGAGGGCGAGGACGTCCAGATGGAGGCCATCGCCAAGCGCGCCGGGGTCGGGGTCGGCACCGTCTACCGGCACTTCCCCACCAAGAAGGCGCTGCTCGACACGCTGCGCCGGCAGTGGCTGGCCGACGTGGTCTCCGGGGTCGCGCTGGCGCTGTCGTACATCGAGCCGTGGGAGGCGCTGGAGGTCTTCGTCCGCCGCACGGCCGAGACGCTCGCCGGCAACCGGGGCGTCCGCGAGGCGTTCGGGCGGCTGCAGCCGGGTGCACAGGAGGCGATCTGGTCGCCGGAGTTCGAGGGCTACCGCAGGGAGGTCGCCCGGCTGCTGGCGCGGGCGCACGAGGCCGGGGTGCTGCGCGAGGACGTGGACCTGCCCGGCTTCCTGGCCCTGATGTGCGGGATCAACGCCACCGTCGGCCACGGCGTCGAGCCGGGGCTCGCCGCCGATGTCCTGTTGCAGGGCCTGCGCGTGTCCGCTTCATGACCCCAGCGTCGCACCCTGAGGCGACACCCCTATGTCGGTGTTAGGGATCACGTCAGCCAGGCGCGCATCCGCTCCTCGCACTCGTGGATGCGCGGGATCTCCACGTACTCGTCCCTGGTGTGCGACAGCGGCGGGTCGCCGGGCCCGTAGTTGACCGCCGGGACGCCGAGCGCGGAGAACCGCGCCACGTCCGTCCAGCCGAGCTTGGCGCGCGGGGTGCCGCCGACCGCCGCCACGAACGCCTCCGCCGCCGGGTGGGTCAGGCCGGGCCGCGCCGCCTCGGCCGCGTCCACCACGCGCACCTCGAACCCGGCGAACAGACCGCGTACGTAGTCCTCGGCCTCGGCGAGGGTCCGGTCGGGCGCGAAGCGGTGGTTGACGGTGACGACGCACTCGTCGGGGATCACGTTGCCCGCGACCCCGCCCCGGATGAACACCGCGTTGAGCCCCTCGTGGTACTCCAGCCCGTCCACCACCGGGCGGCGCGGCTCGTACGCGCGGAGCACGTCGAGGATCTCCCCCGCCTTGTGGATGGCGTTGGAGCCCATCCAGGCCCGCGCGCTGTGCGCCCGCTCGCCCGGGGCGGTGATCTCGACGCGCAGGGTGCCCTGGCAGCCGCCCTCGATGGTGGCGTGCGTGGGCTCCATCAGCACCGCGAAGTCGCCCCGCAGCAGGTCGGGGCGGGTCGCGCCGAGGCGGGCCAGGCCGTTGCGGACGGCCTCGACCTCCTCGCACTCGTAGAACAGGTACGTCACGTCGCGGGTCGGCTCGGGCACGGTCGCCGCCAGCTTGAGCATGACGGCCAGCCCGCTCTTCATGTCGGTGGTGCCGCAGCCGTAGAGCCGGTCGCCCTCGACGCGGGACGGCAGGTTGCCGTTGACCGGGACGGTGTCGAGGTGCCCGGCGATGACGACGCGTTCGGGGCGGCCCAGCGTGGTGCGCGCGATCACCGCGTCCCCGTCGCGTTCGACGGTCAGGTGCGGCAGCGGGCGCAGCGCGCTCTCGACGGCGTCGGCGAGGGCCCGCTCGTGCCCGCTCACCGACTCGATGTCCACGATGGCGGCGGTCAGTTCCGCCACGTCGCTCCACAGGTCAAGCCCCATGCCGCGACCCTACCGGGGCGGCGGCGCCAGGCCCGCCTCGTACGCGATGATCACCAGGTGGACGCGGTCGCGGGCGTCCAGCTTGGTCAGCAGCCGGGTCACGTACGCCTTGACGGTGGCGACGCTGAGGGTGAGGCGCTCGGCGATCTCGGCGTTGGTCAGGCCGCTCCCGACCAGGGTCAGCACCTCGCGTTCGCGGTCGGTGACGTGCTCGACGCCCCGGTGCCGGGGCCGGGCGGGCTCGGGCCGCCGGGCGAACTCGGCGATCAGCCGGCGGGTCACGCTCGGGGCGATCAGCGCGTCCCCGGCGGCGACCACGCGGATCGCCGCGAGGATCTCCGGCAGCGCCATGTCCTTGACCAGGAATCCCGACGCGCCCGACCTGGTGGTCGGCGAGCAGCACGCGGACGCTCATCGCGCGGGCACCGGCAGCCGGGCCGCCACCCGGAACCCGCCCTCGGGACGCGGCCCGGCGGTGAACTCGCCGTGCAGCAGCCCGACCCGTTCCCGCATCCCGAGCAGCCCGTACCCGGACTCGGCCGGGCCGCCGCGCCCGGAGTCCACGACCTCGATGGCCAGTTCGTCGTCACGGTGCTCGATGGACACCCGGCACCGGCCGGTCCCGGCGTGCCGGACGACGTTGGTCACCGACTCCTGGATGATCCGGTACGCCGACAGGTCGATCTCGGCGGGCAGCGGACGCCGCCGCCCTCGCCACTGGACGTCCACGTGCACCCCGGCGGCGGCGGTGGAGGCGGCCAGCCGCCCGACGTCGGCCAGGCCCGGGGCCGGGACCGCCGTGGGCGCGGCGTCGGCCTGGCGGAGCGCGCCGAGCATCCGGCGCAGGCCCGACAGGGTCTCCCGGCTGGCGTTCTCGACGGCGGTGAGGGCCTCGCGCGCCCGGGTGGGCTGGGTGTCGATGACCATGGCCGCCGCCCCGGCCTGGATCGCGATGATGCCCATGCTGTGCGCCACCATGTCGTGCAGCTCACGGGCGATGCGCAGGCGTTCGTCGGTGACCGCCTGGGTCCGCAGGGTCCGGGCGTGCTCGCGGCTCTGCCGCAGCGAGTTGCCCGCCATCCAGGCGACCACGGCGGTCAGCGCGACGGCCAGCCCCGTGGACGTCCCGATGTAGAAGCCCAGCAGCACCCGTACGACGGCGTACCCGGCGAGGGTGCCCAGCGCCAGTGCGGCGGCGGCGAACGAGGCGCGCCGGTCACGGGTGGCCGCGATGTACGCGAGCGCCACCTCGGCGGGCAGGAACTGCTGGAACGCGATCTCCGTGGAGTTCAGCGCCATCGCCGTGCAGACCGCGCCGCCCAGCAGCAGCCCCAGGCCCGGCAGCGGACGGCGGGCCAGCACGAGGCATCCGGCGGCCGTCGCCAGGGCGGCGACCGCCAGCGTCAGCCAGTGCCCGGCCTGGAACCCCGACAGCATCCCCCCGGGCGTGAAGTCGTCCGGCTCCCCCGGCAGCCGGGCCTCCACCACGTAGGAGACCAGCAGGCCCGCGCAC
>DATADI010000169.1:0-1623 GCA_036258615.1 Thermomonospora sp.
CGGGTGCGCGGTGGTGGCGATGAGCGGCAGCACCGCCTGGTCGATCGCGGGACCCCAGTCGTCGCGGTGCCCGACCTCGGCGACGAACCGCAGCGTGACCGGATCGACCTCGACGGGACGCCCGGCGTCCCAGGTCGCCAGCAGCCGGTCACCCCAGGGCAGCGGCGCGGTGTTGGCCGCGTTGACGAACCCGAACGGGGAGGAGGTGCCGACGGGCCCCGGGGTGAACACGTCCGGGCGTTTGCGCCGCAGCCGCACCGAGGGGGTGTCGATGACCCGGGCGCGCCAGCCGAACACCCCGGCGGCGTCCGGCCGCAGCGGCAGCCGCACCAGGACGCCGTCGCCGAAGAACGCGTGCAGCGGGCGGGAGCGCTGGTCGGAGGCGCTGACCAGCACATGGCCGGTGACGTCGCCGGGCCACCGCCCCGCCACCACCCGCAGGTCCAGGTCGCCGAACGGGACCGGGCTCAGGATCGAGCGGGGGATCGGCATCGCACCTCCACCAGAACCGGATTCGGGTTCGATGCCTGTCACTCAATCCCGGTCCGGCCGGGCGGTCAAGGCCCGGCCGGCGTCAGGCGGACGCCAGGGTGCCGTGCTCGACGCACCGGGCGGTCCACCCGCCGGGCGTCACCTGCACGACCATCCGGCGGGCGCACCGCGTGCAGTACCGCGGCGGCTCCAGCGCGCGGGCGGCCCGGCACCCCTCGTGCCCGGACCCGTCCTCCGGGGACGGACGCCCGCACCGGTCGCAGTAACTCTCCATCGCGCTCCCCGGCCTACTCGATGACGGCGATCAGGTCGCCCTCCTGGACGACGTCGCCCTCGGCCACCTTCAGCTCGGCGACCCGGCCCTCGTCCTCGGCCACCACCGGGATCTCCATCTTCATGGACTCCAGGATGACGAGCGTGTCACCGTCCTGTACCTCGTCGCCCTCACCGACGACGACCTTCCACACGTTAGCGACCATCTCGGCGCGCACCTCGGGCACCCCGGGCTCCTTTCATCGCGGTCTCGTCCGGGGCTAGCGGCGCATCCGGTCCACCAGCCCGGTGTCATAGGTCCCGGCGACGAACTCCTCGTCGCCGAGCAGCTCGGTGAAGAACGGCAGGTTGGTCTTCAGGCCCTCGATCTGGAACGCCCCGACCGCCTGCGCGGCCCGCCGCAGCGCCGCCGACCGGTCCGCGCCGTGCACGCACAGCTTGGCCAGCAGCGGGTCGTAGAACGGGGTGACGGTGTTGCCCTCGGCGTACCCGGCGTCGATCCGGATGCCCTCGCCGACCGGCTCCTCCCAGATCTTGATCTCGCCGGGGCTGGGCAGGAACCGGCGCGGGTCCTCGGCGTACACCCGGAACTCCACGGCGTGCCCGCGCGGCTCGACGGAGGTGAACGTGACCGCCTCGCCCGCCGCGATGAGGAGCTGCTGCTCCACCAGGTCGATCCCGGTGACCAGTTCGGTGATCGGGTGCTCGACCCGGCCGCGCAGGAGTTCATGTTCCTGGAGATGAACACCCGGCTCCAGGTCGAGCACCCGATCACCGAACTGGTCACCGGGATCGACCTGGTGGAGCAGCAGCTGCTCATCGCGGCGGGCGAGGCGGTGACGTTCACCTCCGTCGAGC